>NZ_QZFV01000064.1:0-102272 GCF_003600245.1 Amycolatopsis panacis | reverse complement strand
GGGTGCTGTGAAGGGACCCTTCACGGACTCTGAGTCTGTGAAGGGTCCCTTCACAGACCCGAAACCGGTCCGGCGCACGCCACGAGGTGGTCGCACACACCTCCGCATCGCCCACTGCCGGGTCCCCGACCAACTTTGCCGACACCCTGACCGAACCCCGCTCCTCAGCGACTTTCCGCAGCGCAGAACCGGTCCTGCCCAATACGCTTCCCCGTCGCCAAATAATCATTGACTACCGCGGTAGCGCACTGATTGGCCGCGAACGCGTACGCACCGTGCCCGCCCTGGTCGACGGTCACCATCCGGGCCCGCTGGCCGAAGGCACGGCGCAGGTCACGAGCACCGGACAACGGAGTCGCCGGATCCCGCAAGTTCTGCACCATCAGCACGTTCGACGGGCCGCGATCGCTGATTCGCACCTTCGGTTCCTTCGGCGGCGCCCAGTAAGCGCACGGCCCGATATTCGCCGCGCCCGCACCGATCATCGGGTATTCGCCCCGGCTGACCGCGACATCGGCCTGATAGCTGCCCACCGACCGCGGCCAGCTCGAATCACCGCACATCACGTGCAACCGCGTGGCCAGCAGGTTCTCCGGATACTTCATCAGCCCCGATACCGGCGCCACACCCCGGTCCAGGGATTGCCAGGCCTTGGCCAGCTGCGGGAACTGAGCATCCAGGTAAATATGCTCGAAGGTCAGCGTGCGGAAGATCGACCCGTCTATGCCGCCGATCGGGTTCCGGTCCAGGCGGGCGGCCAGTGCGAAGAACTTCGCGGTCACTTGCGCCTGCTTCGTGCCGAGCCCGAACTCCGGATGAGCCGCCGCGTACTTCGCGAAATCCGGGAACCGGTCCTGCATTCCGCGCGCGAACCCGTGCATCGCCTCGATGTCGTACCCACCCGAGCCGAGGTTGGAATCGAGCACGAACCGATCACTGCGCTGCGGGAACATCGTCGTGTAGACCGCGCCCAAATACGTCCCGTACGAAACGCCCAGGTAGGAGATCTTCTCCTCGCCCAACGCCTTCCGGACCTGATCCAGATCACGTGCAGTATTCGCCGTCGTCACGTACGGCAGCATCCAGGCGGATTTCGACGACGCGCACTGTTTCGCTTCCTCCTTCGCGACCTTGGCCTGTTTCACCACGTCGGCCGGAGTGTTCGCGTACGGCATATTGCTGAGTTCCAGCTGCGCCTTGGTCAGGTCACAGGTGACCGGCGAACTGTGCCCGACTCCGCGCGGATCGATCCCGATCACGTCGTAGGTGTCCCGCACGTTCTGCGGCAGAGTCCCGGGTAGCCCTGGCATCGTCAGCATTCCCGGCATATCCAGGCCGGGACCGCCGGGGCCGCCCGGATTCGTCAGGAGCACGCCGCGGCGTTTCTCCGGATTCGTACTCGCCAAGCGGGAAATCGTCAGGCCGATCTTGCGCCCGCCGGGATCCCGGTAATCCAGTGGCACTTGCAACGTCGCGCACTGTAACGTCGGCGACCTGACATCCGCCGGGCATGCGCCCCACCGCGGCCCACCGGTCGCCCCCGCGTTCGGCGCCAGTAGGGTCGTGGCTGTCATCGCACCAAGAGCAGCGAACAACACTGTTCTACGCATCGGGTGTCCTCTCCAGAACCGCACATCGGACTTTCACCGCGGACCCTATGCGCGCAAGTACCATCCGGGCGTCAGCAGCAAGGATGAGCCGGATTCGACCACGGTATAACCCGATCAGCGGAGTTCGGCGAGCAAGGCCCGCATTTCACTCTCTTCGCGGTAGTGCACTCCGAGATATCCGGACTCACTGATGATCTGCAGCGCGGAGACGAGCAATCGGCGGGCAGCGTTAGGCCGTTCGGCCTGATGCAGTGCGCAGGCAAGTGCGTGACTGCCGGAGATCTCGCCCCATCGGTCGCCGAGGGCCCGCCACAGTTCGAGTGCGGCTTCGAGGTGACCCACCGCGTCTTCGACCCGCCCGGCGTGCAAGCAGGATTGACCGACCTGACGCAGCGCGTGCGACAGCATGTGCTCGGCGCCGGTGCCCCGCACCAGCTCCACCGAGGACAGCCCCAGCTCAATCGCCTCGTCGTGCCGGCCGAGCCGGGACAGCACCGCGCCGAGTCCTTCCGCCACCGACGACTCGACGAACCTGCTGCCGTGCGCCTTGGCGAGCAAGAGCGCGTTTTCCAGTAGTGGCAACGCGTCCAGCTCCCAGCCGATCATCAGATACGCGACGGCGAGGTTGGCCACGACGGCAGGGTCCCGCCGGTCCAGCGCGCCCAGAATGCGCACAGCACGGCGATGCGCCGCCACCGCATCCTCGGCGCGACCGAGGAAATGGCACAGCACGCCGTAGTCGTTGCACAGCCGCCCTTCGGCGAGCCGATCCTCGACCCGTCGCGCGGCGCTCAGCCCGGCTCCGATGACCCGCTGCCATTCCGGCCAGCGGCTCAGGCAGTGACACAGCGCGCCGAGCGCGGTGGCCAGCCGCGCGGCGAGTCCGTCGAATCCGCGCGCCGCCGCCAGTTCCAGCACGTCGGCCACCCCGGACAGCGAGCGGCCCGCCCAGCCGATCGCCTCCGCGTAGTCCCGCAGCACCAGCCGTGGCTGATCCGGATCGGCCGGGCCGGGATCGATCGGCCCCAGCCCGGGCGCCACCAGTTCGCGCGCGGTGACGGTGGCGTGCAGACACCAGCGCACCAGCCGGGCGGTGGCCTGCTCGATCGCTTCCGCCGATTCGTCCTGCTCGGCGCATTCGGCGGCATAAATCCGGAGCAGGTCGTGGAAACGGTACCGATCGCGCGCCACCTGCTCCATCAGGTGCCGGCGCACCAGGCTGTCGAGCCGGCGCCGCGCCGTGGTCACCGCGACACCGAGCAGCGCGGCGGCGTCCGCGATGCTCAGCTCGGCCGCCGGATGCAGGCCCAGCAACCGGAACGCGCGGGCGTCCTCCGGCTTCAACGTGTGGTAGGACCAGGAGAACACGGTACGCACCACCGAGGATTCATCGTCCGCAGTGGACAGTGCGTCCAGCCGTTCCGGGACCACCCGCAACTCGGCCACCAGATCGGCCAGCCGGTAGTGCTCGTCGCCGAGGATCCGTTCCGCGGCGATCCGCAGCGCGAGCGGCAAATATCCACAATGGACGGCCAGCTCGGTGGCCAGCTCGAACTCGGTGTCCACCAGCTCGGCGCCGAGCACACACCGCAGCAACTCCCGCGATTCCTCGGGCCGCAACACGTCGAGGCTGAGCCGGGTGGCCCCGTTGCGGGCGACCAGCCCGGCGAGCCGGTTGCGGCTGGTGACCAGTGCGAGGCAGCCCGCCGAACCGGGCAGCAGCGGCCGAACCTGTTCCGCGCTCACGGCGTTGTCCAGCACCACCAGCACCCGACGGCCGGCCAGCAGCGAGCGGTACAGCGCGGCCTGCGCCGCCACGTCGCCGGTGATCAGCTCCGCGTCGGCACCGAGGCTCTGCAGCAGCTGGGCGAGCGCGGCCTCCGCGGTGATCGGCGGATGCCGCGGATCGAACCCGCGCAGGTCCAGGAAGAGCTGTCCGTCCGGAAAGGACTCCGCGACCTGGTGCGCCACATGCACCGCGAGCGCGGTCTTGCCGACCCCGGCCGAACCGTCGATCGCCGAGATCACCACCGGACCGCCGGCCACCCCGAAGGACGCGGTCCGGCACCGCTGCCGCAGCCGCTCCACTTCGTCCTCCCGGCCGACGAATTCCGCGATCCGGTGCGGCAGCTGGGCGGGCACCACCCTGGCCGGCCCCGGCCGGCCCACCGGCGGACCCGATTCGCCGGTGAGCACCTGCTCGTGCGCCCGGCGTAGCGCCGGTCCCGGCTCGACGCCCAGCTCCTCCACGAGCTGCCGCCGGATCCGTTGGTAGACCTGCAAAGCCTCGGCCTGCCGCCCGGTACGGCACAACGCCAGCATGAACAACTCGTGCAGCCGCTCGTGCAACGGATTCTCCGCGACCAGCGCGGTCAGGGCGGTGGCCGCACTGCTCGCCGCGCCGGTTTCGAGCAACGCGGCGCACCGCAGCTCCTCCACGTCCAGCTTCAGCAACGCCAGCCGGGAGCGCTCCACCTCGACGAACGGACCGGTCGCCCCACCCAGCGGCGTCCCGCCCCACTCGCGGAGCGCGGCATCGCACTGCGCCCGAGTCCCCGCGAAGTCCTCGGCCGCCCAGCGAAGCCGCGCTTCTTCTGTCATCGCCTCGAAACGGCTCGCGTCGATCGCATCGGCGGGCAGCCGCAGGCAATACCCGGCCCGCGTCCCGGTCAGCACCCGTGGCGCGGCGCCGCGCGTCCGGTCGGGCTCCACTGCCTTACGGAGCGCGGAAACATAGGTGTAGACGATGCCCTCGGCGGTTTTGGGCGGCGTCTCACCCCACAGGCCGTCGACGAGTTCGTCGAGCCGGACGGTGGTCCCTGCCCGCAGCGCGAGCATCGTGAACAGCGAGCACCGGCCGGCCGGGCCCAGATCGATTTCGGTGTCGCCACGCCGTACCCGCACGGTGCCCAGCAGCTCGACAGTCACTCCCGGGGTCACGACAACGGGTTTACCAGACCTGCGGAAACTCCGTCCCCCGCTCGCCGGGCAACCCGGTTCAACCAGGCAAACACGGCGCGCGATCGTCCCGCCGAACGGCGGCGATACCGTCGGAGTATCACTCCGGGTGCCCGTCCGAATGCGCTGGCGAAGGGGTTATCACACCCCCCGACCGTACGTGAATACGATTCAGACCGGGCATGCCGTAACGGCCCTGTTCGGCGCGAGTAGCCAATTGCGGCAGGGCAACGACACGTCCGCCTGAACTACTCGCCTCCCCTGGATCGCTTCGCCGAGATGGCCCGCGCAACAGTCCACTCAGGAGCGAACCACCGGCCGTTCCCCTTACCTACCACAGGCTCAACGCGACCCATCCGGATCGAACCGCCGATAAGCCGCGTCCTGCTGGGCAAGACGCCGGAGCGCGAGCAGCACCGGCTCCACCAGGACGGTCCCGAGCACCGAATACCGGATGGCCGCCTCGGCCGACCCGGTCGGGATATGCGCGATCTCGGTTTCCGCGATGACGGCCGCCGCGTCCAGGTAAGCGGTGAAGTTCTCCTCCGGGATCTCATACCCCGCTTCCGCGAGCGCCGCGAGCGCCGCCGCGAGTTGCGCGACCTCGGCACTCTCGGGATCGAACTTCCAGCCGGCGCGCGCGAGGACCGCCTCCGCCGGACCAAGATCGTCCACGTCTCCGCCAACACTGGCGGCATGCTGCGCCTGAGCGAGCCGGGCGAGCGTGCCGGCCTCGGGCGCGTCGATCGCGTCGAGCACCCGGCGCACCTGGGCGATGCTCAACCGCGCCGGCCCCAGCAGCGCACGGATGAGACGGAGGCGTTGGACGTGTGCGTCGTCGTACTGCGCCTGCGTGGTGGACATCAACCGCCCGGCGGGCAGGAGGCCTTCGCGCAGGTAGTACTTGATCGTCGCGACCGCAACTCCGGTCTTCGCCGAGAGCTCGGACATCCGCATACCGGCACCCCTTGACATTGGATAGCACCACTCGCCAATAGCGAGTACAACCGCCGGACCCGCGCCGCGAAAGACGTCGTCGGCATCTGGCACGAGACCCACGCCGTCGCCCGAACCGAGTCGATCTACGTCGGCATTCCTCCCACCGGGCTCGCCGCGGCAGCCGGCACCAAGCCCGTGACCAGCCACACCGACCGCGCCCGCCAACGTTTCGAGACAGGCAGGTGACACCGTTTCCCCACGACGTCCGGGTGCCGACGCCCACCATTGGGGAATCGCCCGTTCTCGAATACGCAGCAACCGGGCCGAAACGACAACCATTGCGCGATCGGCGATTCTCCACACCTGGTCGTGAGCCACCGCCCCATTGCCGACTTCGAGGGCAACGCCAATCCCATCCCCGTTACCACAAGGCCCAAGCAAGTCCCGATCCGGCCTGCACTGCAGACGACATCACTGTCGTGGCAAGCATCCGCGCACTTCACCGCAGCCAGCAGAACGCGAAAGGCACCGCAGTCACCAATCGCGATATCACCGATCCGGGTAAGAAAACCTCGGTCAGAGAACTGCGACCCGACACCATCGTGGCAAAGAGTGGAAGGGGGCCACCGGTCGCCCGTAGATTGCGCGGCACGTGCGATGTGGCGGAAGCCTGCGCGACAATCATCTCTTGATCTCCTAGGAGTAGCCCATGCTGAAGAAGATCGGTCTGGTCACCGCCACGATGGCGGCTGGTGCCTTCATGTTCGGTGGCGTCGCCGCCGCCGGCACCTCGGGGACCGCTCACCACGGCGGACACGGCGGACACCACCACGGCAGCGACCAGAACGGCCTGGTGAACGTCAACAACCTCGACGTCGCGCACAACGTCAACCTGACGCTGGGCCTGTGCGACAACAACATCAACGCGGTCGGCGTGCAGGTGCCGCTGCGCGACGTGCTGGAGGGCGTCGGCCTGCCGATCCTCTCGCCGGGCAAGAACACCGCCACCGGCTCGAACCCGACCAACTGCGCTTCGGGCAACCTGCTCGACGGTGGCACCAGCCAGCACAACTGAGCTTTTCACCCGGCTCGTACCGAGATGAGGTCCGGCTGAGGTGAGCAGCCCGGCGATTCGGGTGCGAATCGCACGGCGCCTGGACCGGGACCGCGGTCCCGACATACCGGTTCCGGTCCAGGCATTTCCACCGAGGAGTTCTTCACCACCACATCGGGCAGGGTGACCAACGCTCGCTTGACCGCGGCCGTGGCGTGCACAGCGCACACCACGGCCGTTTCATGTCCAGAGGCCGGAAAATTCCTCCTTCGACCGGCAACGGCGGGGAATAGCCGTCCGGCACTGCCGACCGAAACTCCCGGGCCAAGCAACCGGAACAGGCGACGCGACCGAGCTGCCCGGTTCAGCCCCGGACCACACCAGGCGACTTCACGATCCGCCCGCACCGTCGCCAGGCAGCTTGATCACGGGCTGCGGACGGAATGTCGCGCCCGGCAGGAGGAGCACATAAAAGGATTCCCGCGCCGGGGCATCAGCCACCGGTCGCGGGAATCAGAGATATTGGTTAAGGTGTCGAGCACACCGGGTGGGACCGGCACGGACCTGGGCAAGGCAGCCGATCCCACCCGCCGACGTCACACGGCGTCCGGTACGCCCGGAGCACGGATCAGGAGTGTGCAGCTCTATCCGTGCCCCGGGGTACCTCGAGGCGCTCGATGCGAATCGTCGGACTCCATGCCTCGGCTTGCGTTCGCGAGAATCGCGGGCAGCCTCGGCAGGAGAATCAGTTGCCCTGAGAGGTGCCACCGTCGATGACGGTGCCCGCAGCGCAGTTGTACGGGGACTTGCCGGACGCCTCGTTCTCACCCGGCGACAGGATCGGCACACCGATGCCGTTGAGCGCGTTACGGATCGGAACCTGGACGCCGAGCACGTTGACGTCGTTGCCGCACAGGCCGAGGGTCGCGTTCACGTTGTGCAGGATGTCGGTGTTGTTCAGGTTGACCAGGCCGTTCTGGTCGCTACCGTGGTGGTGGCCGTGGCCGCCCGGCGTGGTGGCAGCGGCGATGCCACCGAACATGAAGGCGCCAGCCGCCATCGTGGCAGTGACAAGGCCAATCTTCTTCAGCATTCGAACTCCTCTGGGCTTCGATGATCGAGTTCGACAATCATCGATTCTTTCGACAACCATCGATTCTGACGATTGGTTCTACGCATCCGGCATTGCAGGTGTGATATCCGGACCGCGTGATGCGAACTTAGCGGACGTGCGACGCCGGTTCCAGCCGCCTGCCACTATCGTGTCGGCGGCTGATCCGCTGACCGGCCCACAAGATCACTTTCGGGTCATTTCCGCGCTATTGTATGACGGACAACAAAATTCACTCTGGCAGGTCAACAAGTCCGTTTCCGGGCTCGCTGCCACCGCCCGGACCAGCGGAAACCTTGTCCGGGCAAAAAAAATCTGCGTCGCCGCAATCGGCGCCGCAGAGATTTCCGAGTACACCCGCTACTCCGGCCATGCCTCCGCTTCCGCCGCGAGCGCGGTGGCGACATCCAGTTCGTTCGAACGCACTCGCGAGGCCAGCGATCCCGGTTGCGGCCGGAGCAGCAGCCATCCGGCGACATCCTGATCGGCGTACCGCGGCGATTCGCCGTCACCGGCCCCGCAATAGGCGAAGTATTGCCGGGCGGCCCAGGTTTCCGGCACCCAGCCGCGCGCCCACCTCAGCACGATGCGCGCCAAGTCGTTCTGCGTATCGGCCGGATGTATGAGCCGATCGCCGGTGATGGCCACCAGGCGCGAGGTGTAGGGCGCGCCCGGAGCGTCAACGAGATTGCTGTTCATTTCGCTCCTGATTCCGCCGAGCCGCACATGCGGTAGTTTCCGTCTGCACACGGGGTTTTCAAGCGCTACCGGGAACAGCCCACCAGCAGTGGACGCTCCCCGAGGTCGTGTCCTTCCACGACTGTCGACTGAACGGCCACTCATAGTACAGATTCGCCCGAAGCGCCGAAACGCAACCCGCCGCAAGAGACACAATCTCCACGTTTCCGCACCACACAGCATCGCCCGTGGCGTGCAGACACCGGCCACCGCCGCACAGTCGCAACCGCCGGCATTGCCGGACACACCGGACGAGCAGGCGCGGCGGCGGCAGGAAAGGGCACACGGGCCGGGACGCGACGCTCCGGCGAGCGATTTGCTCCCTATTCTTCGACCGTTAAGGAATGCACGGGTAGCTGCGGTCGTCGCGACTCCCCGCACGAACCCCGACAACGAGAAACAGGGGCGCCTCGACCAACGCCTGACCCCGACGGGGCGGACGATCTTGCCCTCACAGGAGTTTTCATCGCCTGACGAGTTGCCTGCCGCTTCACCGGGTCGCCCTGTACGATGAGAGGCATGAGCGGCAGGCAGGGTGATCACGGTGCGCCGATCGGGGCTTCCCGTCGGCGTCGGGTCAGTGCTGCCGGCGTGCGCGCACCGAAGAGGATCGAGTCGGAGCCGGTTACCGCCACGGTCAGCGTCGACGTAACGGCCGCGCAGGCGGCTCGGCTGGGCTTGCGTAAGCCGGCCGCGCCCCCGGACGAGGAGACGACCGCGCCCGAGAAGCCGTATTCGCTGCCGTCATTTCTGGGAATGTTCGAGCTTCCCGCAGACGCGTCAGAGCGCGTGAAGGACGTCGTGCGCGGACGCGCCGACGCGTGAGCGCGCTGGCTTCGGTGGAGTTGTCGTAGGTCGTGGCACGCCCCATTGTTGTGGACACTGGCCCGTTGATCGGATGGTCAATGCCAAGGATGATCATCATCGGGCGGTGGTGGAGTGGCTGACGTCGGCTCCGGCCCGGGATCCACTGGTCCCGTCGCTGGTGCTGACCGAGGTGTGTCAGTACGTGGAGAAGCATCTCGGCGGTGCGGCGGAGGCAAGGTTCGTCGAAGAGCTGATGCGCTCGCCTCAGCTCCGGATCTATCACCCGCTGGACGACGACTTTCGCCGGATGGCCGTGTTGCTGCGCCAGTACGCGGATTGGCCGCTGGGTATTGCGGATGCGGCGGTCGTGGCCACTGCGGAACGAGTGAAGACCTCGGAGATCGCGACGGTCGATCGTCGGCACTTCGAGCACATCAAGCCTGCGCATGTCGCGTTCTTCACGATCTACCCGGCGCATGCGTGAGCCGAGGATCAACACAGTGCTCAACGGCCCCCGGAGGAGCCGCTTGACCAACTAGGGAAGCTCTGTACACGAGAGCGACGTTCGCCGGGTTCGGCCTGGCCGCGGTAGTTCGCCTACGCCACGCGCAGGGAGGTGGACCATGACGACCAGCAACGCGGAGCAGCCGCCGCACGAGGAACTGGATGGCCCCGCTCTGAGGGATGCTCTGTTCGCGGACAAGGACGTGCAGCCGATCAGGTCGGTGGACGGCTGGGCGCGCGACGACATCTTCGAGTCCGCTGATGAGCTGCATGAGTTCCTGGACTGGGTGGCCGCGGAGCGGAAGGCGAACCTGGCCTAGTGGCGCTGGAGGTTGTGCTCGACACTGATGTGGCGTCGGGCTTGTTCAAGCGGGATCTCCCGCCTTGGCTCGCGGGCAGGCTCGTCGGCTGTCGTCCTGCGATCACGTTCGTGACCCTGGCCGAGTTGAACAAGTGGATGCATCTGCGCGCGTGGGCACTCCCTCGCAGGGAGCGGCTGGAGCAGTGGATGCGGCCCCTCCCGGTCCTTCCGGGTACGCCGAAGGTCGCACACATGTGGGGCGAGATCTCGGCTTACGCGCAGTGGCGTGGTCGTCCTCGCCCGCAGAACGACGCTTGGATCGCTGCGTGTTGCCTGGCCTTCGAGATGCCGCTAGCGACCCTGAACGTGAAGGGCTTCGCCGACTTCGTGGAGTACGAAGGTCTCGTGCTGCTCGAACCGTGAGCCCGATCCCGGCTCCGGCAATTCCGGGAGTCGATCTTGAACCGGATTCGAGCGACCCTTCCTGGCCTGCGGTCACGGTGCCCCCGGCGGGGTTCGAACCCGCGCTGAATCGATTTTAAGTCGACTGCCTCTGCCAATTGGGCTACGGGGGCGCGAGCACCACCTTAGCGGCCCGCACCACACGCGAAAGCCGGACCACCCATCGCGGGCGGCCCGGCTTTCGCGCAGGCGGGTCAGCTCTTGGTGACCCGGTCGAATTCTTCCTTCGGGTTGTTGATCTGGCCCAGCGAGATCACCTCGCGGCGGAACAGGCCGCCGAGCATCCAGTCGAACAGGATGCGGATCTTGCGGTTCCAGGTCGGCATCGCCTTGAGGTGGTAGGCGCGGTGGAACAGCCAGGCCGGGAAGCCCTTGATCTTCAGGTTCAGCGCGTCGGCCACGCCCTTGTGCAGGCCGAGGCTGGCGACCGCGCCGAGGTTCTTGTGGTAGTAGTCCTTCGGCTTGCCGCCGCGGATCACCTTGATGATGTTCTTCGCCAGCAGGGTCGCTTGGCGGACCGCGTGCTGGGCGTTCGGCGGGCAGGTGGCCGTGGGGTCGGCCTCGGTGCGCGACAGGTCCGGGATGGCCGCGTTGTCGCCCGCGGTCCACACGTCCGGCTGGCCGACGACCTGCATCGCCGCGGTGGCCTCGAGCCGGCCGCGCTTGTCCAGCGGCAGATCCGAACCGGCCAGCACCGGGTTGGCCTTCACCCCGGCGGTCCAGATGATCGTCTCGGTGTCGAACTCGGTGCCGTCCGAGAGCACCACGTGACCGTTCTCGAACGACTTCGCGGCGGTCGAGAGGTACACCTCGATGCCGCGCTTCTCCAGCTGCTGCACGGTGTACACGCCGAGCGTCTCGCGCACCTCGGGCAGGATCCGCCCGGCGGCCTCGACCAGCACCCAGCGGACGTCTTCGGGCTGGATGTTCGGGTAGTAGTTCTCCACCGCGAACCGGGTCATGTCCTCAAGTTCGGCCAGGGCCTCGATCCCGGCGAACCCGCCGCCGACCACGGTGAAGGTGAGCAGCCGCTTGCGCACCTCGGGGTCGAGCGTGCTGGCCGCCTCGTCGAGCTTGGTCATGATGTGGTTGCGCAGATAAATGGCTTCGCCGATGGTCTTGAAGGCGATGCCCTGCTCGGCGAGGCCGGGGATCGGCAGGATCCGCGCGACCGCGCCGAGCGCGACCACGAGCACGTCGTAGTTCAGCGTCTCGATGTGCCCGTCGGCGGCTTCGACGGTGACCGCCTTGCGCTCGTTCTCGATCTTGGTGACGCGCGCCGTGAGCACGTGGCAGCGCTTCAGCACGCGCCGCAGCGGCACGACCACGTGCCGCGGCTCGATCGCGCCGGCCGCTGCCTCGGGCAGGAAGGGGGCATAGGTCATGTGCGGCTGCGGGTCAACGACGGTCACGGAGGCCTCGTTGGCACGCAGCATCTTCTGAAGCCCGTACGCCGTGTACAGGCCGACGTATCCACCACCGAGGATGAGAATCCGAGTCGGTTCCGACTTCGCAGCAGCCATGAGCTCATGGTCGCACTTCTCCAGCGGTGTCGCTCGGGTACCCCACCCCGCTGTGACCAGCGTCGCCACCTCCGCGGTACCGATTCAGACAAGCCCGGCCGCGGTGGCCGCGGCGGTGATCACGGTTCCCACCATCGAGTGGGTCAGCCTGCCAGTCTGGACATTGCGCGGGGAGACGTGATAGCACCCGAAAATCCGCAGGTCAGCCAGCTGAACCTGCACTCCGTGCCCGAATCGCGGACGGGGCGAGGGCACCGGCAGCCCGGCTTCGGCGAGCACCGGCAGCAGCGCCTGCCAGCCGAACGCGCCGAGCACGACCACCGCCCGCAGCGTAGGGCGCAGCAGAGCCAGCTCGTCGGCGAGCCAGTGACGGCAGGTGTCGCGCTCGGCGGGCGTGGGCCGGTTGTCCGGCGGCGCGCAGCGAACCGGTGAGACGAGCCGGGTACCGCGCAGCACGAGCCCGTCGTCGCGGCCACGTGACCGCGGCTGCGAGGCGAGCCCCGTTTCGTACAGCACGCGGAACAGGAGATCTCCTGAGGGATCACCGGTGAACATCCGCCCAGTGCGGTTGGCGCCATGCGCGGAGGGTGCCAATCCGACCACGGCCAGTGCCGCGTCTTCCGCGCCGAACCCGGGTACCGGACGTGCCCAGTACTCCTCGCCGACGAAGGCGGGCCGTGGCTTCAGCGCGACCTGTTCCCGCCAGGCCACCAGCCGTGGGCACGCGCGGCAGTCCGCCACCGCGGCGTCCAGCTCGGCGAGCGCGCTCATCGGCCCCCTTTTCCAAGGTGTCCGGCCCACGGTAACGCGGGATAGGTTGGTGCCATGCCCGACACCACCGCCGCGGCCGAGACCGCCGAGCAGACCAAGGACGAGGAGACCAAGGCTCCCGAGCCCGTCGACGACCTCGTGACGACGCAGCACACGCTCACCGTCAAGCGGCGCAAGCTCGCCTACACCGCGCAGACCGGCCGGATCGTGCTCCGCCAGGAGTCCAAGAAGGACGGCAAGTCCGAGGGACACCAGGCCAGGGCCGAGGTCTTCCTCACCGCCTACACCCTCGACGACGCCGATCCCGGCACCCGCCCGGTGACCTTCGCGTTCAACGGCGGCCCCGGCTCGTCCAGCATCTGGCTGCACCTGGGCGTGCTCGGCCCGCGCCGGGTGCTCTCCGGCGATGTCGACGACCCCGCGCCGCCGCCCTACGGTCTGGCCGACAATCCGGAAACCCTGCTGCAGCACAGCGACCTGGTGTTCATCGACCCGGTCAGCACCGGCTACTCGCGGGTGACCGAGGGCCGCGAGGCCCAGGAGTTCTCCGGGTTCCAGAGCGACGTCGAGTCGATCGCGGAGATCATCCGGCTGTGGGTGTCCCGGAACGAACGCTGGCTGTCGCCGAAGTTCCTGGCCGGCGAGTCCTACGGCACGCTGCGCGCGGCCGCGCTCGCCGGGCACCTGCAGGAGCGCCACGGGCTCTACCTCAACGGGCTGCTGCTCATTTCGTCCGTATTGGACATGGGCACGCTGCGCTTCCACGAGGGCAACGATCTGCCCTACTCGCTGTTCGTACCCACATACGCGGCGATCGCGCACTATCACGGCAGGCACGGGGATCGCCCGCTCGACGATGTGCTCGCCGACGCCGAGAACTTCGCCGCGAAAGACCTGCCGTGGGCGCTCTCCCGCGGTGCGCGTCTGTCCACTGAGGAGCGTGCCGAGGCGGTGGCCACGCTCGCGTCACTGACCGGGCTCACCGAATCCTATGTGGACCGGGTGAACCTGCGGATCGAGCACGTGCGGTTCTTCACCGAGCTGCTGCGCGACGAGGCCCGCACGGTGGGCCGGATGGACGGCCGGTTCACCACCTGGGAGCCCGACGGCGGGCGCGAGCACATGAGCGAGGACCCGTCGATCTCGCGGATCATCGGCGCCTACGCGGCCGGGTTCAACCACTACGTGCGGGCCGAACTCGGCTACGAGAACGACCTGCCGTACGAGATCCTGTCCAGCGAGGTTTTCCAGGCCTGGTCGTACAAGGAGTTCGAGGGCCGGTCGGTGTCCGCGACGGGCACGCTCAGCGCGGCGATGCGCGCGAACCCGTTCCTGAAGGTGCATGTGGCCTTCGGGCACTACGACGGCGCCACCCCGTACTACGCGTCCGAGCACGTGCTGGCCCAGCTGCAGATCCCCGAGGAGCTGCGGGACAACATCGAAACCGCCTACTACCCGGCGGGACACATGATGTACGTCCACGAACCCTCGCGCGTGCAGCAGGCCAAGGACCTCGGGAAGTTCATCAAGTCCGCCTCGAACCGCTGAAAGCCGTGAAGGGCACCTTCACGGACGCTGAGTCCGTGAAGGTGCCCTTCACAGCCTTACGCGGGCTCACGGTACGACGGAGCGGGCCTCGGCGAAGTGACAGGCCGAAAGGTGCCCGTCGGTCCGGCCGGTCAGCTCCGGCGCCTCGGTCGCGCAGATGTCCGCGGCCTTCCAGCAGCGCGTGCGGAACCGGCAGCCCGACGGCGGGTCCAGCGGGCTCGGCACGTCGCCCTCCAGCCGGATGATCTGCCGCTGCCCGCGCACCGCCGGATCGGCCACCGGCACCGCGGAAAGCAGCGCCTGGGTGTAGGGGTGCGAAGGACGTTCGTAGATCTCCTCCTCGGTGCCGAGCTCCACGATCTTGCCGAGGTACATCACCGCGACCCGGTTCGACAGGTGCCGCACCACCCCCAGGTCGTGCGCGATGAACACATAGGACAGGCCGAACTCGCTCTGCAGCTCGCCGAGCAGGTTCATCACCTGCGCCTGGATCGAAACGTCCAATGCGGACACCGGCTCGTCGCAGATGATCACCTTGGGCCGCAGCGCCAGCGCCCGCGCGATGCCGATGCGCTGCCGCTGCCCGCCGGAGAACTGGTGCGGATACCGGTTGGCGTGCTCGGGGTTGAGCCCGACCACCTCCAGCAGCTCCTGTACCTTCGCCACCCGCGAACCCTTCGGCGCGACGTCGGAGTGGATCTCGAACGGCTCCCCGACGATGTCGCCGACGGTCATCCGCGGGTTGAGCGAGGTGTAGGGATCCTGCAGCACGATCTGGATCTCCCGCCGCAGCCGGCGAAGATCCCCGCCCCACACCTGGAACAGGTCCCGGCCCTCGAAGGTCGCGGTGCCGCCGGTCGGCTCCTCCAGACGCATCAGCACCTGCGCGAGCGTCGACTTGCCGCAACCGGATTCACCGACCACGCCCAGGGTTTCGCCCGGCAGCAGATCGAAGGAGACCCCGTCGACCGCCTTCACTTGCCCGATCGTGCGCTTGAACAACACCCCCTGACGCACCGGGAAATGCTTGGTCAGCTCACGCACGCTGAGAATCGGCTCAACCACGGCTCTCCACCACCTCGTCGGCGAAGTGACACGCACTGACCCGGCCGGACCCGAGCCCGTGCAAGGACGGCCGCTCGTCCCGGCAGCGCTGCTCGGCGCGTTTGCACCGGGGGTGGAACGGGCAGCCGGACGGAATGTCCAGCAGGCTCGGCGGCAGCCCCTTGATCGTCTCCAGCGTCTGTCCTTTGAGGTCAAGCCGGGGCAGGGAATCCATCAGGGCCGCGGTGTAGGGATGACCCGGCGAGCGGTACAGCTCGTGCGCGTCGGCCTGTTCCACGATCCGTCCGGCGTACATCACCGCGATCCGGTCGGCCACCTCGGCGACCACCCCGAGATCGTGCGTGATGAGGATCAGGCCCATCCGGCGTTCCCGCTGGATCTCCGAGAGCAGATCCATGATCTGGGCCTGCACCGTGACGTCCAGCGCGGTGGTCGGCTCGTCCGCGATCAACAGGTCCGGATCCAGCGCCAGGGACATGGCGATCATCGCGCGCTGCCGCATCCCGCCGGAGAACTGGTGCGGATAGTCCTTGATCCGGCGCGCGGCGGCCGGGATGCGCACCAGCTCCAGCAGCTCGATCGCTCGTTTTCGAGCGTCCTTTCTGGACATTCCCTGCCGGATCCGCAGCTGTTCCTCGATCTGGAACCCGACGGTGAACACCGGGTTCAGCGCGGAAAGCGCGTCCTGGAAGATCATCGCGATCTCCGCACCCCGCAGCTCGCGCCGCCGCCGCGGGGTCGCGGTGAGCAGATCCTCGCCGCGGTACCGGATCTCGCCGCCGGTGATCACGCCCGGCGGACTGTCCAGAATGCCCATCACGGTCTGCGCGGTCACGCTCTTGCCGGAGCCGGATTCGCCGAGCACCGCCAGCGTTTCCCCGGCGCGCACCGCATAGCCCACGCCGTTGAGCACCTTGGCCACCCCGTCGGAGGTGCGGAACTCCACGTGCAGATCCTCGACTTCGAGCAGCAGCTCGTCATCCACTGTGGACATGCGGCCTACCTCGACTTCGGGTCGAGCGCGTCGCGGACCCCGTCACCGAGCAGCACGAAGGCGAGCACGGTGATGGTGACGAACGCACCGGGGAACAGGAGCATGTGCGGGTCGGCCCGGAAGTAGTCGCGGGCGTCGCTGATCATGACGCCCCACGAGACCACCGGCGGCCGCATGCCGATGCCGAGGTAGGCCAGCGTCGCCTCGGCGCCGATGTTGGCGCCGAGCGCGATCGTGGCGTACACCAGCACCGGCGCCAGGGTGTTCGGCAGCAGGTGCCGGAACACGATCCGCGGGGTGCCCGCACCGAGCGCACGCGCCGCCTTCACGTAGTCGAGCTGTTTGGCCACCAGCGTCGCCGAGCGCATGATCCGCATCGCGACCGGCCAGGACAGCACCGCGATCGAGAGCACCACCTGCACGACGATCGTGACCTGCCCCGGGGACGACCCGGGCGCGTTGAACGTGGTGAGGATGACGATCGCGCCGAGCACGAACGGCAGTCCCGCGAAAATGTCGCCGAACCGGGAGAGCAGGCTGTCCACGAACCGTCCGTAGTAGCCCGCGACGATGCCCATGAACGATCCGAAAAGGACGGTCAGGACGGTGGCGAAGATCCCGACCAGCAACGAGGCCCGCGCCCCGTAGATGGTGCGGGCGTAGACGTCGTAGCCCTGGTTGTCGTAGCCGAACCAGGCATCCGCCGACGGACCTTCGTTCGCATGCGTGAGATCGGCGTACCCGGCCTCCCGATGTGAGAACAGACCGGGTGCGATCGCGATCAGCACCACCAGCAGGATGATCACGGCGGAGACGATGAAGGCCGGCTTACGGCGCAGCTGGCGCCAGGCGTCGGCCCACAGGCTGCGTGGTTTCTTCGGCCCGGCCACGGAATCGTCGATACGCGACAGCTCCGCCGCGTCGACGCCCCCGCCACCGACGAGATTGGGGTCAGTCATAACGGATCCTCGGGTCGAGAACGGCGTAAAGCAGGTCCACGAGCAGGCTCATCACCAGGTACACCAGCACCAGCAGCACGACGACACCGACGACGGTGGCGCTCTCCCGGTTCTGGATCCCGCGGAAGATGAGCCCGCCGAGGCCGTTGATGTTGAACACGCCCTCGGTCACGATCGCGCCGCCCATCAGCGCACCCAGGTCGGTACCGAGGAAGGTGAGCACCGGGATCACCGAGTTGCGCAGCAGATGGATGCCGATCACCCGGCCCGCCGGCTGTCCTTTGGCGATCGCCGTGCGAATGTAGTCGGCGTGCCGGTTCTCCGCGATCGAGGTTCTGGTCAGCCGTGCGACGTAGGCCATGGAGAGGCTGCCGAGCGCGATGCCCGGCACGATCAGCTCACCGAACGACGGATCGTCGGACACGCTCACGTCGATGATGCCCAGCTCCGTACCCAGCACCAGCTGCAGCACGATCGCGGTCACGAACACCGGCAGGGAGATCAGGAAAGTGGTCGAGACCAGGACCAGGTTGTCCAGGAAACCCTTGCCGCGCAAGCCGGTCAGCACCCCGGCGGCGAGCCCGATGACGGCCTCGATGAGCACCGCGATCAGCGCCAGCCGCAGGGTGATCGGATACGAGTTGGCGATCAGCTCGCCGACCGAGGTGCCGTTGAAGGTCTCGCCCCAGTCGCCGGCGAACAGGCTGCCGAGGTACTTGAAATACTGGACGATCAGGTTGTCGTCCAGGTGGAACTTGTCGGTCATCAGGTCGATATAGGACTGGGGGCAGGCCTGCTGGCCGCATTTACCGGCGAACGGATCCCCGGGCACCGCCCACACCAGCGCGTAGATCAGGAAAGTGGTGCCGAAGAACACCGGGATCAGCTGGAGCAGGCGGCGCAGAACGTAGCGGATCATGCGTGGTTCCTAGGTGTGCGCGCCGGGTTCGCGAGCACCCGGTCGTCCGGGCGCCCGCGAACCGCGTGGTGGGAGCGGAGCGGTCAGCGCCTCACTTCTGGGTGACCTCGACCGAGGAATAGTCCGCGCGGCGGCGGAAGTCGAGCACGACGCCCTTGGTGTGCTTGGACTTCGCGGCCACACCCTTCTCGTCCCACACCGGGATCGACGGCAGGTCCTCGGCGATCAGGTCCTCGGCCTGCTGGTAAAGCTTCACCGCGGCGTCCTTGTCCGCGGTCCCGTCCGCCTCCGCGAGTTTCGCGTCGACCTTCGGGTTGGCGTAGACCGAGTCGTTCGACGAGGCGCCAGTACGGTAGATCGGGTTGAGGAAGTTCTCGATCGAGGGATAGTCGGCCGACCAGTCGGAACGGCCCATCCCGGTGAGCTTGTGCCCGGTCACGATGCTGCGCCACTGGCCGAAGTCGGTCGCGGGCACGAAGTCGCATTCCACGCCCAGCACGTTCTTGATGCTGTTGCACGCGGCCACCAGCGGCTCCTTGCGGCCACCGTCGGCATTCGAGGCAATGGTCAGCCTGCCGTGGAAACCGGACTGTCCGAACAGCTGCTTGGCCTGCGCCGGGTCGAAGTGGCAGGACTTGCACACGCCCGGCCGGTAACCCGGAATGCCTTGCGAGACATAGCCGTCTGCCGGGACGTAGGTGTCGTTCATGACCGTCTTGGTGATCTGGTCCCGGTCGATCGCCAGCGAGATCGCCTTGCGCAGGTTCGGGTTGTCGTACCCGGGCACGTAGTACGGGATCGCGATCGTGCTGATCCCGAGCAGGTGCCCGTTGACCAGGTTGTCCTTCAGGTCGGCCTTGTACTTGCTGCCGGCCAGCGCCGAGGGCGGGAGCGTCTCGATGAAGTCGAGCTTGTTGCTCAGCAGATCCTGGTAGGCGGTCTCCTGGCTGGCGTAGATCTTGATGTCCAGGTCCTTGAACTTGACCTTGTTCTGGCCCTGGTACTCGTCGAACCGGGTGAGCTTGATGTCCGCGTTCGGCGTGCGGCTGACGAACTTCATCGGGCCGTTGCCGATCGGGTGCTGCCCGAACGCCTTGGGGTCTTTGAAGAACGAGTCCGGCAGCGGCGCGAAAGCGGTGTAGCCGATCTTGATCGCGAAGACCGAGAACGGGGCTTTCAGCGTGACCTGGAACTCGTAGTCGTTCTTGACCTGCAGGCCGGACATCTTGTCCGTACCGGGCTTGGCGTTCTTGTCCTCGGGGTGCACGTCGGCGTAGCCCTGGATGTTCTCGAAGAACGTGCTGTTGAGCTGCCCATTGGGGGCGTAGGCGCCGTAGTTCCAGGCGTCGACGAAGTTCTTCGCCTTGACCTCGGTGCCGTCGTGGAACTTCCAGCCGTGCTTGAGCTTGATGTCGTAGACCTTGGAGTCGCTCGTGGTGATCGAGTCGGCCATCAGGTTGTACGGCTCGGCGTTGTCGCCCTTGAAGCCGACCAGCTGGGCGAACATCGGGTCGACCGCCTTGCTGCCGCCCAGTTCGTTCGTGTTCGTGGGGATCAGCGTGTTCTGCGGCTCGGTGCCGTAGACGGTGAACGTCCCGTTCGGGTCGACCTTGCCCGACGATCCGCCGCTCGAACCGCTACCGCATGCGGTGAGCAGCAATGACAAGGTTGTCACCGCCGCGGCCGCAGCACGGAACCTGGTTGAACCCCGCATGTCCCCTCCGATAATCGACGTCCCAAAAGTTGAAACGCACGTTATCGGCGAACAGTCCGGCACGGGTCGCAAATATGTGACGGCGTTATTCCCCACCCGTTCGGCTCACAACTACCGGCGGGTGTCACGATGAGTGACCCCCTGTTTCCCGGGAACGGCGGTCAGCCGAGCGCCAGCGCGATGCCGTCCAGGATGTCGTGCTCACTGACTACCAGCTGGTCCGGGCCACCGCGCGCGGCGAATTGCTCGGCCAGTACCTGGATGATCACGGAGCCCCCGCCGATCACGTCCACGCGACCCGGATGGATCACCGGATTGGCGGCACGGGTGGCGTGGTCGGCGGCGAGCAGCTTCGCCGCGACCCGGTCCAGATCGGCGTGCGTGAGCTTGGACAGGTGAGTGCGCTCGGACTGGTACTCGGGCAGCTCCTGGGAGACCGCCGACAACGTGGTCACCGTGCCGGCCACCCCGATCCAGGTGCGTGCCTTGGCGACGTCGACCACGTCGAACGCCTCGGCCAGCACCTCGCGGGCCAGCTCCCGCGCGGCGGTGATCTCCGCGGCGGTGGGCGGGTCGCCGGGCAGCGTCCGCTCGGTGATCCGCACACAGCCGATGTCGACCGACTTCGCGGCGAGCACCTCGGCCTCACGGCCGTTCCAGGTGCCGAACACCAGCTCGGTGGAGCCGCCGCCGACGTCGACGACCACGAACGGGCCGTCATCCGGGTCCTGCTCACCGACGGCGCCGGTGAAGGAGAGCCGCGCCTCCTCGTCGCCGCTGATCACCTCGGCCTCGACGCCGAGCGTCTCCCGGGTCATCGCGAAGAACTCGTCACGGTTGCTCGCGTCGCGGGTCGCGGAGGTGGCGACCATGCGAACCTTCTCGACGCCTTTGCGCCGCGCCGCGATCGTGTAGTCCGCGAGCGCGACGCGGGTGCGCTCGAGCGCTTCGGGCGCGAGCCGCCCGGTGGCGTCGACACCTTGGCCGAGCCGCACGATGCGCATTTCGCGGTGCAGGTCACGCAAGTCGATCGTCCCGTCGTGGCGGGGCGTCAGCTCGGCGACGAGCAAGCGGATGGAGTTGGTCCCACAGTCGATCGCGGCTACCCGAGGCATGCCCCCGACTTTACTGCCCGGCGTTCAGGGGTGTGGAACCTCGGTTGAACCGGCCGCCTCTCATCGTGAGGGGACTCCGCCGCGCTGTCCCGCCCTCGCCTCACGATCGGGGAACCTTCGCCGTGCTCCCTGATGACGGACTGCCCGTCGCCGTGCTGGTGGCCGTATCGCACGGCGGCAGCGTCGGTGTGCTCGACGGCGAGGTACTCGACGGCGGGACGGAAACGCAGGTCGGACTGGGCAAGGTCGTCGGCGTACCGGTGGTGGGTGGCGGGGTGGTCTCGCTCGACGGCGGCAACGACGTGACCGGCGGAGGCCCTGCTGTGGTGATGGGCGGCAACGGCGCAGGCAGCGGAGTGGACGTCGCCAGGCCCGGGGCTGGTGCGATGCCGGGGTTGCCGACCGGGACCTTGCTGTCCGGCACCTGATCGGCACCCATGCGGTACGCCTCTGCCCAGAGGATCACCTTGTCGACGTAGGAGTCGGAGTTGTTGTAGCGGTAAATGCCGGTGCGCAGCTGATCCGGATTGGCCAGGTCGAGCCCACCGGAGCAGAGGTAACGTCCCGCCGCCAGCGAGGCATCGAAGAGATTGTTCGGATCGGGTCGACCGTCCCCGTTGCCGTCGGAGGCGTAGCCCTGCCAAGTGGCCGGGATGAACTGGAACGGCCCGACCGCCCGATCCCAGACCGTGTCACGGTCGAGCGCGCCATGATCGGTGTCCGGGATCGCCGCGTACGGCCCAGTGCCGTTGAGTTCAGGCCCGAGAATCGACTCGAGCGTGGTCCCCGCCGCGTCGACGTACCCGCCGCGCGCATGCCCCGACTCGATCCGCCCGATACTGCCGACGAGCGCCCAGTCGAGACGGCAGCCAGGCTGCTCCCGCCCGAGCACTGCCGCCGCGTCCCGATACGCGGCCAGCGCGGACGCCGGAATCCCCCACCGCCCGGCCGGAAGATCGTAGGCAGGCAACGCAGAGGGCGACGGCACCACCGGCAGCCGCCCATCCACCGCGATCTGCCGAATCCCGGTGCCTCGGGGGTCATACCCCTGAACCAACGCCGCGTCCACGGAATGCTCCACAGGCGCCGATCCCCTCCACACGGCAACCCCCTTGGCCCCGACGAGCACCGGAACCACGCCCAGCACCCCCACGACCACCGCAGCCAACGTCGGATGCCGCCCGACACCCCGCCGCACCCGATAACGCCCACGCCACACCGCAATCCGCACACGGCTGCGATGGGCCGGTGCCCTATGGCCCCGGTTGTTGCCTGGCCTATTCCGGGCCGATCTTCTGGCGCGGTCACGTTTATCGCCTCCCGGCCCGACTCGATCCACGTCCGCGCAACCAGACCCAGCGCCACCCCACCCCGCCTGACCCAGCCCGGCTAGACCCAACCCGCGCTTATCCGGCCCACTCCAGCCCGAACTCCCGGACGGCTCCACAACCCCCTCGACCGAGCCCGAACCAACCCCGCCCCCTTCGGCAACAGAAGCCTCCGCACAAGGAACACCGGCAAGACCAGCACCCTCGACACTCGGGTTTTCCCCTGCCCCACAAGGCAATTCACCCCCGCCTGCTGCCGCTCCCTCGTCACCGTCGATCAAAGCCGCAGAAGCCACACCCCTGCTCACCACACCGGCCGACGACCCCGACACACCGGAGCGGCCCCCGCACCACAGCGTGCGTAAAGCCCCCATTTCCCTCCCCCTCCGTACTCCTCTGCACACCGACGGCCGCATGCGACAGGCAAACCCGCCGGTTCGGCGCGCAACACGCCCCGGCAGGAACCATCCACACCGGCGATCTGGGCGTTACCCGGCGCAGTCCCCGCTCGGCCAGCCCTGCGCACGAACCCATTCCAGCGTTTCGTCACCGAACGGATTCACTCCCGGCCCGGCGGCGAGGCTGTGCGCAAGGTGGACGTGCAGGCATTTCACCCGACCCGGCATCCCGCCGGCGGTGACCTGTGTGCCGAGTGACTCGATGGCATCCCGCTCGGCGAGGTAGGTCTCGTGCGTGCGCTGGTAGAGGGCCGCAAGCTCGGGATCGGCGTCGAGCCGCTCGGTCATCTCCTTCATCACGCCGGACGCCTCGAGTGTGCCGACCAGCGAGGTCAGCCGCGGGCAGGTGAGGTAGTACAGCGTGGGGAACGGGGTACCGTTCTCCAGCCGCGGATTGGTCTGGACCACAGAAGGATGTCCGCCGGGGCACCGCGCCGCGACCGCCCGCAACGCCCGTGGCGGCCGTCCGAGCTGCTGCGCGATGACCTCCCGGTCGGCGTCGGTGACGGGCTCGAAACGGGGTGTCTGCGTGCTGCTGTTCACGCTCTCCAGGCTAATGCCGCCCGCCGTCCGGCCGGTCGGACCCTCCGCCAAAACGGCCGAGTTGTGCACAACGGCGCGCCCCTGTGGACAACCCTCCGCGAGCCGCCCCGGCCCACCGATCCGCGGCGTAGCGTCCAGGACATCGAGCCCACCCGAGAACCGGAAGGAGGTCACTGCCATGGGGCGGCCACCGCTGAATTCCCGCACCAGAACGAGCAGAACCGCATCAACCGCCGGAGATCTGGCTCCACAGATTCTCGTACCAGGAACCCGCCGGAGCCTGCTGCGGACCCGGTTGCTGAGGCTGGGCCACGGGCTGGTCCTCGGGCAGCTGCACCACATACGGCGTCTCGCCGGGCTTCACGTACCGGAGCCGGCGGCGGGCCTCCGCCTCGATCTGCGCCGGATCACTCAGCTGGTTCTTGCGGTTCTGCAGCTCGGCCACTTCCTGCTGGAGCTGGGCCTGCTGCGCCTCCTGCTCCCGCACCTCGGACCGCTGGCTGAGGTAGGTGCGCAACGGCACGGCGACGGTGAACGCGAGCGCACACACCACGATCGCCACCACGGCGGCCCGCCGGGTGGTCGACATACCGAGCACCTTGGCCGCACCGGAGGCACGCTTCGCCGCCAGGCCGCGGCGAAGCCGCGACCTGGTCGTCTCCGTCGAAGCGGCACCCGTGCGGCGCCGGGCCGACGCAGGACGACGGGCCCTGGTGGACCCGTTCCCGTCGGCCCGGCCGCCGCGGCGGTTGCGCGCCCTCCCCCGGTCGGCCATCGGCGTCTCAGCCCTCCGCGCTGAACCGCGGGAAGGCGAGGTCGCCGGCGTAACGCGCGGCGTCCGCCAGCGTCTCCTCGATGCGCAGGAGCTGGTTGTACTTCGCGATCCGCTCCCCGCGGGCCGGGGCACCGGTCTTGATCTGGCCGACACCGGTGGCGACGGCGAGATCGGCGATGAAGGTGTCCTCGGTCTCGCCGGAGCGGTGGCTCATCATCGACTTGTAGCCGTAGGACGTGGCCAGGGACACCGCGTCCAGCGTCTCGGAAAGGGTGCCGATCTGGTTGACCTTCACCAGCAGCGCGTTCGCCGCACGCCGGCTGATGCCTTCCTCGAGGCGGTCTGGGTTCGTGACGAACAGGTCGTCGCCCACGAGCTGGACCTTGTCGCCGATCGCGGCGGTCAGCTGGACCCAGCCGTCCCAGTCGTCCTCGCTCAGCGGGTCCTCGATGGACACCAGCGGGTAGTCGCGCAGGAGTTCGGCGTAGTAGGCCGACATCTGCTCCGCGCTGCGCTTCGTGCCCTCGAAGGTGTAGGCGTCGTCGGAGTAGAACTCCGTCGCGGCGACGTCCAGGGCGAGTGCCACGTCGCGGCCTGCGGCGTAGCCCGCCTTCTCGATGGCCTGGAGGATCAGGTCGAGCGCCTCGCGGTTGTTGCCGAGGCTGGGAGCGAAGCCGCCCTCGTCGCCGAGCCCGGTGGACAGGCCGCGGCCCTTGAGCACCGACTTCAGCGCGTGGTAGACCTCGGTGCCCCAGCGGAGCGCTTCGCGGAAGGACTCGGCGCCGATCGGCGCGATCATGAACTCCTGGATGTCCACATCGGTGTCGGCGTGCGCGCCACCGTTGAGGATGTTGAGCATCGGGACCGGCAGGACGTGCGCGTTCGGGCCGCCGAGGTAACGGAACAGCTCGAGTTCGGCGGACTCCGAGGCCGCCTTCGCGACCGCGAGGGAGACGCCGAGGATGGCGTTCGCGCCGAGCCGGGACTTGCCGGGGGTGCCGTCGAGGTCGACCAGCTTCTGGTCGACGATCCGCTGATCCACTGCGTCGACCCCGGTCAGGTCGGGGCCGATCTCGTCGAGCACCGCGGCGACCGCGCGCTCCACGCCCTTGCCGTTGTACCGGCCGGTGTCCCCGTCCCGCAGCTCGACGGCTTCGTGTTCGCCGGTGGACGCACCCGACGGGACGGCGGCCCGCGCCAACGTGCCGTCGTCGAGTGCCACCTCCACCTCGACGGTCGGGTTGCCGCGCGAATCGAGGATCTCGCGCGCGCCTACCTGCTCGATGAGAGCCACGCTCTGCTCCTTGGTGGTCGTGCCTGCGGTGACGCCGCCCAGCGTAGCCGTCCAGGGCTTTCACCCGTTGGAGGCTCGGCGATCATCCGGCGGTTCCGCTCAGTGTTCCCCGGACGGGTCAACAACCTCGTCCGGCCGTACCGCACGCCATCCGGAAGGCAGATCGACGGTATCGGTGACCTGCTGCCAGAACGTCCAGCTGTTGCCGCCCGGGTCGGCGACGGTGAACAGCCGCGCGCCATAGGGCTGGTCCTGCGGCGGCTCCGGTTCGGCGTCCTCCCCGAGCGTGGCTCGCACCCGTTCGTACTGGGCGTCCACGTCGGTGACATAGATGACGTTGAGCTGCCCGACCGGCCCCTCGACGCCTTTCGCTTCCCAATATTCGGAACCGACGCCGGACAGCTGGATCCGGCCGCTGCCGGCGCGCAGGGTCGCCTGGAAGACCTCCCCGGAGGCGTCCTCGAACCGGACCTCCTCGGTGAAGCCGAACACCCTGGTCAGCCACGCGAGCGCCGCGGTGGCGTCGGTGTAGTAGAGGTACGGCGCCAGCCCCAGGTAGCCGGAGTCCTCATCGCTGCTCATGGCGGAACAGTCCATCACGTCGCAGACGGCGGTCGTGCAACGCCCTCCGCGGAGGTATCGTCTGAGCGACCATGACGGACGCCGAACCAGCCCCCGAGCCCACCGGCGAAGCGCAGGTCCGTGCCTTCCGGCAGGCCGAAGAACTGGTGGGACGCCGTCGCCCGCTCGACGCCTTGAAGGCCCTCGAACCCCTGCTGGATGACGAGTCCGACAAGCCGAGCGTGCAACTGCTGGCCGGGCGCGCCTACTTCCACTCGGCACAGCTGCGGCGAGCCGAGCGGGCCTTCACCAGGGTCCTGGAACTCGATCCGACCGATCACTACGCGCGGTTCGTCCTGGGTCGCACTCTTCAGCGCCTCGGCCGTTTGGCCGAGGCGCTCGCACAACTGCGGATGGCCTCCGCGATGAACCCCATCCCGGAGTACCTCGAGGCGATCAGCGAGGTCCGGGCCCGCATCACACTGAGCGACAGCTGATCAGCCCCACCGCCACAGAACGCTGACCTGGGTGGATCATGAGCCGGAGCCTTCCGGAGCTCGACCGCACCTGCCGATCAATGCCCCTCGCACCTACCACTGGCCCGGCCCCAGCCGCGACCCTGCCCGGCCCGCCGGAGCGGGCACACGAGATGGCTCCGGTCGGATCGTTCTGGCCGTCCGGCGGCGGCGCTCGGCCGGTCGGCCGATCCGCGGTAAGGGCCGGAAGGAGCAACCTTGAGTCATCACAGGGAACGACTTGAGGAGGCGGAGATGACCACCACTCTCACCGTGATCGGAGCCAGCGCCGGGCTCATCGTGCTGGTGCTGATGTCCTTCGCCCCGGCGCTGGTGGACCTGAACGAGCGGTTTCCTGTGACGCCGCGCAAGCAGGGCGTGCGCAAGCAGGCAGTGGCCGCGAAGAGCGCGTTCACCCAGACCGTGTCGGCGAAAGCGCAAGCCGTGCGCGAGCAGACCGCGAGCGCCCGGGTGAGCGCTGCTGCACCGACCCACTGACGTAGCAACGCGCAGGCCCCACCGAGGCACCAAACCGATCCGCGCTCCGCTTGCAAGCGTTTCTCGCCGACCAACCGGCCGCGGACTCACAGCTTGATCGCTGACCGGGGCGCACCTCCCACGGGACCAACCCGCGACAAAATCAAGGCGCGACACTCTCCGCAGCATAGGAATCCGCGGCAAGAAAAGCGTTCTGGCCGTACTGCACGGACGCGTTGTAGAGCAGCATCGCGCGCCACCAGCCTTCGGGGGTGCCGAGGTCGTCGTTGCCGGAGCAGAGGTAGCGGGCGGTGGTGTAGGCGGCGTCGTCGAGGTTGGCGGGGGTGGGGGTTTTGCCGTCGCCGTTGGCGCGTTCCGCGTATTTCTGCCAGGCGGACGGGGGGATCTGCAGGGGGCCGAGCTTGTGGTCGGCGGTGCGGTCGCCGTCGAGTTTGCCGGCGTCGGTGTCGGGGCCGGCCGGTGGGGCGGGCGGGAGGCCGGTGACGGTGCCGTCCTCGGCGATCTGCAGCTGGTCCGAGGTGAGGTGGCCGATCGCGGCCAGGGTGGCCCACGAAAGGTGACAAGTCGGCTTTTGCCGGGCCATCCACATCTCGGCCCGGCCGTAGCCGGCCAGCAGGCGTGCGGACAGGCCGGTCTTCTCCTGGACACGAGTGGCCCAGGCATCCAGCTCTGCCTTATCGGACACGGCCGGACGGTCCGGAGGGGCAGCCAGCCCGGCGCGCGGAGCCTGCGAGCCCGCCTTGGGGGCCTTGTCGGGTTCCGTCGGCGCGGGGGGTGGCGCGGCGATCGGCGCCGGGGCAGGCGGGTCCGGATTCCGCAGGCCGATCGTCACCACCAGGATCACGCCGGTCAGCACCAGGCCCAGCGCCATGGCCAGGCGGCTGCGGTAATGGCGGGGCGGAGCGGCTTCGGCAGTGGTCTGCGGGGTGGTATCGGCCACCCGGCCAGATTACTGATGAACCCGCCCGGCAGGTCCGAATCTCGCCAAGGGCAAACGGACGGTTAACTCCGCGCGGAAACTTCCGGGGCCGCCCGATTCGTTATCTGACCCGACCATACCCGCATTGACCTGCGGTTACCCTAACCTAACCCGATCTTCGTGCCCGTTTTGCCGCACTCCTCGCCGCCGCGGAGCGATCTGCGCCACTGGACTTACAGGCAAGCCTTACCTAAAACCGTGAGGTCGAACGTTCAAAGGAGGGCGGGGACGTGGTGTTTTCGAGCGCACTCATCGGGCTGCGCGAAGGCCTCGAAGCGGCGCTGGTGGTCAGCATCCTGGTCGCCTTCCTGGTGAAGACCGACCGCCGGCACTCGCTGCGGTTCGTGTGGCCGGGGGTCGGCGCGGCGGTGCTGCTGTCGGTGGCTGTCGGCGCGATTCTCACCTACAGCACCGCGCAGCTGAGCTTCGAGCACCAGGAGCTGCTCGGCGGCGGTCTGTCCATCGTCGCGGTCGGGTTCGTCACGGCGATGATCTTCTGGATGCGTAAGGCGTCGCGGCACATCGCCGCGGAGTTGCGCGGGAAGATGGAAGACGCGCTCAAGGTCGGCCCAGCGGCTGTGCTGCTGCTGTCGTTCCTCGCGGTCGGCCGTGAAGGCCTTGAGACCGCAGTGTTCTTCTACTCCGCCGTACAGACCGCCCAGTCCGACACCATCCAGCCGTTGGTCGGCTTCGTGATCGGCATCATCGTCGCGGTCCTGCTCGCGTACCTGCTGTACCGCGGCGCGGTGCGCTTCAACCTGGCGAAGTTCTTCACGATCACCGGCGTGCTGCTGGTGTTCGTGGCCGCCGGCGTGCTCGGCTACGGCCTGCACGACCTGCAGGAGGCCGGGTTCCTCCCAGGCTTGACGACGCTGGCGTTCGACGCCTCCAGCACGCTGCCGGAGACATCCTGGTACGGCGCGCTGCTCAAGGGGATCTTCAACTATTCGCAGCAGACGACGGTGCTTCAGGCCGTCGCGTGGGTCGCGTACGTCGCCATCGTGCTGCCCCTGTTCCTCAAGCCCACCCGCAAATCCACCGCGCCCGCTCCGGCGAGCGCGGCCACCGTCGAGGAGTGACCGTGCCCCAGTCCCGTAGAACCCCGCTGGCCGTGCTCGCCGGAGTGGGCGCGCTGGTGGCGCTCGCCGGCTGCGACAGTACGGGCGCCGCCACCGATGCCGCGGACGGACCGATCAAGATCGACGCCTCGGACACCTCGTGCACGGTCAGCACGACCACCGCCGCCGCGGGCAACCTGACCTTCGAAATCGCCAACAAGGGCACCAAGGTGACCGAGTTCTACCTCTACGCCGAGGGTGACCGGATCATGGGCGAGGTGGAGAACATCGCGCCGGGGCTGAACCGGCGGCTGATCGTCGAGGTGCCGGACGCGGGCAAGTACCAGACCGCGTGCAAGCCGGGCATGGTCGGCAACGGCATTCGTGGTGACTTCACCGTGACCGGTGGCGCAGCGCGACAGAACGACGCGAACGCGCAGAAGGCCGAAGCCATCAAGAGCTACGCGACCTATGTGACCAGCAACAGTGCCGCACTGGAGACCGAGACCGCCAAGTTCGTCGCCGCGGTCAAGGCCGGCAAGGTCGACGAAGCCAAGTCAGAGTACGCCCGCACCCGGGTGTTCTACGAACGGATCGAACCGGTCGCGGAGAAGTTCGGCGACCTGGACCCGGCGATCGACGCGCGCGAGGCCGATCTGGAGCCGGGCCAGCAGTTCACCGGTTTCCACCGGCTGGAGAAGGACCTGTGGCGCACCGGCCTGCAGCCGGACAGCCCGCAGATCGCGGACAAGCTGCTCACCGACGTCAAGAACCTGGTCGCCAAGGCCAAGACCCTGCAGCTGAGCGCGCTCGACCTTGCCAACGGCGCGAAGGGCCTGCTCGACGAGGTCGCCACCCGCAAGATCACCGGCGAGGAGGAGACCTTCTCGCACACCGATCTGTGGGACTTTCAGTCCAATATGGACGGTTCGAAGAACGCGATCGTCGCACTGCGGCCGATCCTGCAGGCCAAGGATCCGGCACTGGTGTCCACCTTGGACAAGGAGTTCGCGAACGTGCAGGCACTGCTGGACAAGACCCGCGTCGGCGACGGGTTCAAGTACTACGACCAGCTGTCCCAGGACGAGATCAAGACCTTCGCCTCGGCCGTCGACGCGTTGAGCGAGCCGCTGAGCAAGGTCGCGGCGGTCGTGGCGAAATGACCGGAGTCTCCCGCCGCGCGCTGTTCGGCATGGCCGGCGCGGGCGTCGCATTGGCCGGGGCAGGAGTGGCCACCGGAGTCGGCATCGACCGGCTCGGCGGAGGCTCCCCCGCGCACGCCGATGCGTCCACTGTGGACTTCCACGGCGAGCACCAGGCGGGCATCGTCACGCCCACTCAGCAGAACCTGCACTTCGCCGCACTGGACGTGACCACCAAGGACGTCGGGAAGCTGCGCGAGCTGCTGCGCACCTGGACTGCCGCGGCACGTCGCATGACCGCCGGGCAGGAAGTGGTCGCCGACGGCGCGGTTGGTGGTGCGGCCCAGGCCCCGCCCGGCGACACCGGCGAAGCGCTCGACCTGTCGCCCGGCGATCTCACGCTGACCATCGGCTTCGGCCCCTCGCTGTTCGACCAGCGGTTCGGCCTGGCCGCGAAACGCCCACCGCAGCTGGTCGACCTGCCCTTGTTCCCCAAGGACAAGCTCGACCCGGCCCGCAGCGGCGGCGACCTGTGCATCCAGGCCTGCGCGAACGATCCGCAGGTGGCCGTGCACGCCGTGCGCAACCTGGTGCGGCTCGGCTTCGGTGTCACCGAGGTGCGCTGGTCACAGCTCGGGTTCGGGCGCAGTTCGTCGACTTCACGGGCGCAGCAGACCCCGCGCAACCTGTTCGGTTTCAAGGACGGCACCAACAACGTCAAGGCCGAGGACACCGACGTCCTGCGCGAGCAGGTGTGGGCGCAGTCCGGCGACGGGCAGGCCTGGATGGCGGGCGGCACCTACCTGGTGGCCCGCCGGATCCGGATGCACATCGAAACCTGGGACCGGGAAACACTGGATGGACAGGAACAGATCGTCGGGCGGACCAAGGGCGCCGGCGCGCCACTCGGCCAGACCGGCGAGTTCGACCAGGTCGATCTGGACGTCGGCGGGGCCGGCGGCGTGCCGTTGATCGCGCCGGACGCGCACGTCCGGCTCGCCTCGCACCAGACGCTCAACGGCGCCCGGATCCTGCGCCGCGGCTACAACTTCGTCGACGGCTCCGACGGTGTCGGGCACCTCGAAGCGGGATTGTTCTTCCTGGCCTTCAACCGGGACACGCGCAAGCAGTACATCCCGATGCAGCAGGCGTTGTCCGCGAAGGACGCGATGATGGAATACGTGCAGCACACCGGATCCGCGCATTTCGCCGTTCCACCGGGGCTCACGCCGACCTCGAACTGGGGCGACGGGCTGTTCACCTGAATCTCGCGCCGTCCGGGTGTTGACCTCAAGCGCACTCGAAGTCGCATGCTGGAGGCATGTTCACCGAAGCGGAACTCGCGTTCCTCGCCGAACACGACCTCGGCCGGCTGGCCACCCAGCACCCGGACGGCACCCTGCAGGTCAGCCCGGTCGGGTTCACCTGGAACCCGGACGCCCGCGCGATCGACGTGACCGGATACCACCTCACCCGCAGCCGCAAGTACCGCAATGTCGAGGCCAACGGACGAGCGGCCTTCGTCGTCGACGACCGCCCTTCGCTGGACCCGATGCGCGTGCGCTGCCTGGAGATCCGCGGGCACGCGGAGGGCATCCCGGACGCCTTCACCACCGATGGTCATCTGGACGGCGCCGCCATCCGCATCCACCCCGAGCGCATCATCAGCTTCGGCATCGACGATCCGGACCACGATCCGCTCGATCTGGTCCCGAACAACCGCAGCGTCTGAACTCGGCAACGTGCCCGCGGTGAGATTTCGCCGCGGGCACGTCATCGAGGTCAACGGCGGGCACCCGCCATCGCGTATCCACCGGCGCCCAGCACGAACAGCGCCCCCGCCAGCCACCAGGACAACGCATCGTCCGTCGGCAGCCGCAGCCATGTGAAGACCCGATTCAGCGTCTCCGGTTCATCGGGCGTGCCCAATCCCAACAGGGTCCAGCCCAGTGGCAGGGTCCAGCCGAACTGGCCGCCGAACAGCATGGCCGCCAGCCCGGCCAAGCCGAGCAGGCCGGCCGTGTCGCGGACGATCAGCGCACTCTCGACCTGGACGTCGCCTGCTTCCTGCACGGCGAGCATGACACCGGCGACGACCACCCCGATCAGCAGCAGATGCGTGAGCCGCCGGGGAAACCAGCCGAACCCGGCCGTGCGGTCGAGGTCGATGTCCTGCCCGCTCAGCCCGCTCGCGGCGAAGACGACACCCAGGCCCAGCCCGAGCGTCGCAGCAAAGGGCGTCCACTTGTCCTCGGCAAACCACCAGGTCAGCACCACCGACAGCAGCAGCGGCGCCACCACGACCGGCACGTGCCGGGAACGCGCGTACAACGTGAGCCAGCGCATCAGCCCGCGCCTCCGGTGAGCGCGGCCAGCGGGTCACCCTGGCAAGTCAGCTCGACCTGCCGCGCCGCAGAGACACGCGCGATCTGCTCCTGCTCCGGCAACGCGTGCAGGGCGGTCCACACCGGCGGCATCAATTCTGCCGCCTCCCGCTGCTGGTAGGCCCTGGCCGGAGGCGGCGTCGCCGAACCGGCGAGCCAGCCTTGCATCACCCACCGCGCCACCGTCTCGCGCTTCTCCTCCAGGCTGTCGTAGTGGCTTGGGATACACCGTGGGGTTCCGGCTCCCTCCAGCAGCACCGCGGTCAGGTCACTGACGGGCACGTAAGTCATGGACGAGTACCGGACCAGCAGCCGCGATGGGTCCCGCTGCCTCCTCAGGTAGTAATTGTCAGACTCGGTCGACTCTTCGACCCGTTCGGGGTGCTGCGGGAGTTTCTGCAGTGCCTGGATGGCTTCCTTGCCCGGACCGGCCAACGTCGGCAGCCACTTCTCGCGCAGCTTCGTCACACACACCGGGCCGTCGCAGACCAGCGCGCTCGCCGCCTTGTCCGGGGTCAGATTGCCCTCTCTGGTGGCGGGAAAGACCAGCAACGCGGCCGCGAGCCCGGCCACCACCGGCAGGACCGCGAGCAACCGGGCGCGGCCCCGCCGAACCATCAGCAAGAGCAGGCCGGTCGCGGTGAGCCCGGAAAGCCAGCACAGCTGTCCGATGGTGAACCCCGCGGAGGGCCGCATGAACGCACTTTCGGGCGGGCTCACCGCGACCGACAGGTCGGTGAGCCAACTCGGCACCGAGCTGCCCTGGGGGCTGGCGTCCTGGTTCGACACCAGCCCGGCGACCGTGGCCACCAGCGCGAGCACGGTCAAGGCCGGCGCGGTGACCGGATGCGGTAGCAATCGGCCGACGCCGAGGCCGAGCGCGACCCCGGCGAGCGCCGCGACGAGCCCGAGCACCACCGAGACCAGCGATGCGGCCGTGAACATCCCGCCGTGTACCGCCACCTGGACGAGTCCGGTCACGAGCAGCAGCAGGTAACCCACCACGACCGCGAGGCCGACCGCGAGGCTGAGAATCAGCGCCCGATGCGCGGTCGGACGGGGTGTCGAGGAGAACAGCTCGCCGACCCCGGCGCGGCTTTCCCGCATACCCTGGATCGCGGCCGCGCCGACAATGATCGGCCACAGGAAGATCAGGGAGAATCGCGTCCACTCCACCGTTCCTGGTGAGTCGAGTCCCCAGGGTACGGCGTTCGTCATTCGCGGGGCGCGGTACATCAGCAGGATCGCCACCGCCACCACCACTATGGCGACCGGGAGCCAGAGCGCGATCGTGCGCCGCAGTTCGACGCGCAGCGTCCTCACCACGACTCCTTCCCAGCACGGTCCCCGAGCAGCGCCGAGTAACCACGTTCGATCGGGCTGTCGCCGATGTCGGCCGCGCTGCCCGCGGCGGCCAGATCGTCCGGCGTGCCCTGGAAGACCAGCTGGCCGGCGGCGAACAGAACCACGTCGGAGCAGGCCGCAGCCACGTCCTCGACCAGGTGAGTGGACACCAGCACGCAGGACTCCCGGCCCAGTTCCTGCATCAGCTCCCGGAAGCGCACCCGCTGAGCCGGGTCGAGACCGACGGTCGGCTCGTCCAGCAGCAGGATCTGCGGGTCGTTCACGATCGCCTGGGCGATCCCGGCCCGGCGGACCATGCCGCCGGAGAGGGTCTTCAACTTGTCGTCGGCGCGGTCGGCGAGGCCGACCCGCTCGATCGCGCGCTGCACCGCCCCCGGTATCTCCTGCTTCGGCATTTCCTTGAGCCAGGCCAGATACTCGACGAACTCGCGCACGGTGAACCGCTTGTAGTAGCCGAATACCTGCGGTAGATAGCCGATCCGGCGGCGCAGCGCCCGCTGGTCGAGCTTGCCCACCTGCTGACCGAGCAGGGCCAGCCGGCCCGCCTCCGGGCGCAGCACCGTGGCCAGCGCCCGGATCAGCGTGGTCTTGCCCGCGCCGTTGGGGCCGAGCAGCCCATGCACCCCGATCCCGAGCGAAAGATCCAGCCCGTTGACCGCCAGCCGTTTGCGCCCGACCCGTACTTTCAGGCCTTCTGCCTGAATTTCCCAGGCATAAGTCGCCGGTGCGACCTCCGCGGCATCCATGGCCCGCATCTGTTTTCCCCTCTTCTCAACGAGTTGCGGCAAGCCGCATGAAGGTGTCCTTGCGGAACACCACGAAACCGGCGGTCAGCACGACGAGTGCGACCCAGTAGGGCAGCGCGGCGGGCTCCAGCGCGACCGAACCGTCCACGCTCATCGCCGGTACCACCAGCGCACCCAGCCACACCCCGCTCAGGATCGAAGCCGCCCAGCCGACTCCGATGAGCGAGCCGAGGGCGAGCGTGCCGGTGCTGAAACCGAGCGCGGGCAGGAGCACCAGCCCGAGGTTCGTACCGGTGAACCAGCCGGCCGGCAGCAGGATCGCCACCAACGGCACCAGCACCGCGGCGCTGCGCCGCAGCACCAGTTCGAGCCCGGCGCGCGGCGAGCCGGTGGTCAGCTCGTAGGCCGGGTCGAGTCCCCGCGACCACGCCGCGGCCACCCCGAACACCGGCAGTACCGGCGCGAACAGCTGCAGCAGCGAACGGCTGCCGTCGCCCATCCGGTCCAGCGCCACGGTGATCGCCAGGACCACCAGGACCATCGCCAGCCAGGGCACCATCGCCGGGGTCGCCCAGCGGTGCAACCAGGCCCGCACCCGGTGGCGTCGCGGGGCCGGTTGCCCGGCCAGCCGCGGCTCCAGACCGGCCCAAACGGCGTCGAGAAGGCCGGACTCGGCCGTGGTGGACGCGCCGGCAAGCCGGGCGCGGCACTGCGCGCACGTCTCCAGATGCGCTTCCATCGCCCACTCCTGATCGCCCGGCAGCGCACCGCCGGCCAAGTATTCGGTGAGCATCCGATCGGGCACGTGGTTCACAGCTGGACCTCCTTCGCGGAGCGGGGGGATGGGGATCTCGTTCACGACAGCGCCTCCCGCATCGTGATCCGGGCACGGCGTGCCCGGGTCTTCACCGTGCCCTCCGGCAGCCCCAGCAGGACCGCGGTCTCCCGGACCGACAATCCGTCCAGAACCATGGCCTGGAGCACCTGACGCAGCTCGGGCGCGAGCGTGCGAAGCGCATCGCCGACGGAATCGCCGACCGAATCGGCCAGCGCCTCGTCTTCGGCGGCGGGCGCGACCACCGCGGTGTACGCGGCGGCAGGCGGCTGGGCGTGGTGCGCGCGGCGGCGGAAGGCATCGACCAGCCGCCGCGCCGCGATCGTCCACACCCAGCCCACGGCGGAGCCGCCGGTGACGGAACCGGCGAACGACCCCGCGGCACGCCACACGGCCAGATAGGTCTCCTGCATGACCTCGGCGACGATCTGGTCGTCGCTGCAGCGGCGGCGCAGGCGGACCGCGAGCCAGGGCGAGGTGCGGCGGTAGAACTCCTCGAACGCCGCACGATCACCCCGCGCAGTGCGCCGGACGAGCTGTTCCTCGTCCGGCTCCGGGGCGGGCTTGTGCTTCACACCTGGCAAGACGCCAAGATCCGGAAATCGGTTCTCCCCCGGAAGTGGGCTGCCTCACAATTCAGCCGGACGGGTGGACGCCGACCCGGCTTTGCGGAGAGAACGCCCGGCTCACCTCAGGCGGACGGCCAGAACCGGCGCCAGCCCTCGGCCTCCAGGGTCGCCGGTTCGACCCCGTTCGCGCGGGCGGCGGCCTCGGCGGCCCGGATGTCCTGCGCGAACTGCTTGGCGACCGAGCGCAGCTCGCCTTCCGGATCCACCCCGGCCCGCCGCGCGGTGGCGGCGACGCGGAAGAGCTGCGCGGCAGCCTCGGTACCGCCGGGGAACAGGTCGAGGGGCACGCCCGCGCGCCCGCTGCGCTGCCCCAGCTTGCCGGCGAGCGCGACCGCGGGCTGGCCGAGCGCCACGCCGTCCACAATGGACTTACGTTGTTTCTCGGCCTGCTTCAGCTCTTCCCACTGCGTTTCCTGCCGATCCGCGCTGGACATGCGGTCCGCGTCGGCGAACACGTGCGGATGGCGGCTGACGAGCTTGGTCACCAGTGCCCGCGCCACATCGTCCACAGTGAACGGATCGCGCGCGTCCTCGGCGGCCACCCTGGCGTGGAAGAGCACCTGGAGCAGGACGTCGCCGAGTTCCTCGCGCAGCGCCTCGCGATCGTTCTCCTCGATCGCGTCGAGCAGCTCGTAGGTCTCCTCGACCAGATACTGCCGCAGCGAATCGTGCGTCTGCGCGGCGTCCCACGGGCAGCCGCCGGGCGAGCGCAGCCGGTCCATCACCTCGACGGCTTCGACGAGGGGCGGCACCGGCGCCTCGATCACCCGCGCACCGGCCTTGATCAGCTCCGCCGCAACAGGCTCGGCACGGGAAGCGGCCACGAGCACGAGATCCTGCCCGGCAGCCATCGTCGCGACCGATGGCAGACCAAGCCATTCGGCATCGACGTCCGCCGCCGCGCAGGCGGCCGGGGAGCGCAGCAAGGGCAGCGCCGCCGCGGGAATCGCGTCCCGACGGACGAGGACGACGACCGGGCCGGTCATTGCTGTGCCGGGGCGGCACCCTGCACCGGCAGGACGACACCGGCGAGCTCGGCACTGTTCGGCGCGAGGTTCATCCCGACCGGATCCCACACGCCGTACCGCGGGTTGATCTTGGTGTCGACTTCCTGGACGTAGGGCTGCAGCAGACGTATCCCGATCGCGCCGAGCTGGGCCGCGGTCGGCTGCTGGACCTGGTCGGTGGCCACCTGCTTGCCGGTCGCGCGCTGCCGCACCACGGCGGTGACCCACCAGGTCGGCGCGGCGGCCGGGTTCGGCTGGAACGCGATGGCGGTGTTCGCCGGCACGCCGAAAAGGACGGTCGCGGCGTCCGCCGGCGAGGACAGCGCGGGCACCTGCTGCCCGACATTGCCCTGCGCCCCGCCCTGCAACTCGGCGGTGATGGCGCCCGGGTTCTTCGCGTACTTCTCGGCTTTGGCGATCGCCTCGCCGCGCGCGGTCTTCGCGTCGACGGACGGCGCCTGACCGTCCGAAGAGGGCGCGCCGACGCTGGTGTAGTCGAAGTTGACGGTGAGCGAGGGCAGGTACTTCACCGCCAGCTTCTGCTCCAGGTACTGGTCGGTCAGCGCTTCCCGGTGGTCGCGCAGCCGCCACACGAGCTGGGTGACGCCGGCCGCCTCGTCCTGCGCGGCGGCCGCGGGAAGCTCACCGCCCAGCGGATCCTTCTGCGCGACCGCGTCGATGGCGTCCGCATCGGCGGTGACGCCTTCCTTCCGCGCCGCCTTGGCCAGGACCTCGTGCAGCACCGCCTGCCGGACGATCTCGCGGCCGACGAGGTCGAGCTTGTGCTGCGCGGCCAGCTCACGGGCGAAGGGCTGCTCGCGCACCGCGCGGTTGAGCAGGCCCTGCACCTGGTCGATCGTGGTGAGCTTGCCGTCGACGAGCGCGGCCGTGCCCACCTGGCTCGGACCAGCACCGCACCCGGTGAGGAGGAAGGCTCCGGCAACGACGGCGACGAGCGCGCGGGGGCGCCTCATGATCCGCATCACAGGCCATACCCTCTCACACGCCCGCCCCCGAAACGCAATACCGTCGCGGCAATTTCGGTGCCCACCTCAGACCGCGGCCGGGGTCTTGGTCAACTGGGCCAGCAGTTTCGCGCACCAGTCGAGCAGCTCCTGGTCCCGCAGCGCGGGCGCCCCCATCCGGCCGCCCGCCGGACCTTCGGTCGGCTTGGGGACCGAGACGGTGTTCGTGACCGCCTTGTACAACGCCTTGGGGTACAAGCGTTTCAGCCGCACCATCTGGGAATCGGCCAGCGGCAGCGGGGCGAACCGGATGGTGCTGCCCTGCACCGCCACCTCGGTGACGCCCGCGGCGCGGCAGGTATGCCGGAACGCGGCCACGGCGAGCAGCCGGGTGACCGGGGCGGGCGGCTGGCCATAGCGGTCGATCAGCTCCTCGCGGACCGCGTCCAGCGCTGCCGGATCCGGAGCCGCGGCGATCTTGCGGTAGGCCTCCAGCCGGAGCCGCTCGCCGGGGACGTAGTCGTGCGGGAGGTGCGCGTCCACCGGCAGATCGACGCGGACCTCGGCGAGCTCCTCGTCTTCGCTGGTCTCGGCGCCGGCGTGCCTGCGGAAGGCCTCCACGGCCTCACCGACGAGCCGGACGTACAGGTCGAAGCCGACTCCGGCGATGTGCCCGGACTGCTCCGCGCCGAGGATGTTGCCCGCGCCGCGGATCTCCAGGTCCTTCATCGCGACCGCCATCCCGGCACCGAGTTCGGTGTTCTGCGCGATGGTGGCGAGCCGGTCGTGCGCGGTCTCGGTGAGCGGCGCCTCGGGCGGATAGAGAAAGTAGGCGTACCCGCGCTCCCGGCCGCGGCCGACGCGTCCGCGCAACTGGTGCAGCTGCGCCAGGCCGAGCATGTCGCCGCGTTCCACGATCAGCGTGTTGGCGTTGGAGATGTCCAGGCCCGTCTCGACGATCGTGGTACAGACCAATACGTCGTACTCGTTCTCCCAGAAGCCCTGGATGATCTTCTCGAGCTTCTCCTCGTTCATCTGACCGTGCGCGGTGACCACGCGGGCCTCCGGCACCATCTCCCGGATCCGGCGCGCGGCCTTCTCGATCGAGGAGACCCGGTTGTGCACGTAGAAGACCTGGCCGTCGCGCAGCAGTTCCCGCCGGATGGCCGCGCCCACCTGCTTGTCGTCGTAGGCGCCGACGTAGGTGAGGATCGGGTGCCGGTCCTCCGGCGGGGTCAGGATGGTGGACATCTCCCGGATGCCCGCGAGCGACATCTCCAGGGTGCGCGGGATCGGCGTGGCGGACATGGTGAGCACGTCGACGTGCGTGCGCAGCGCCTTGATGTGCTCCTTGTGCTCGACGCCGAACCGCTGCTCCTCGTCGACGATCACGAGGCCGAGGTCCTTGTACCGGATGCCGGTCTGCAGCAGGCGGTGTGTGCCGATCACGACGTCCACCTCACCGGCCGAGAGCTGCTCCAGGATCACGTCCGCCTCGGACTTGTTGGTGAACCGGGACAGGCCCTTGATGGTGACCGGGAAGGACCGCATACGTTCGCCGAAAGTGTTCAGGTGCTGCTGGGCGAGCAGGGTGGTGGGCACCAGCACGGCGACCTGCTTGCCGTCCTGCACCGCCTTGAACGCCGCGCGCACCGCGATCTCGGTCTTGCCGTAGCCCACGTCGCCGCAGATCACCCGGTCCATCGGGACGCCGCGCTCCATATCGGCCTTGACCTCGTCGATGGCCGCGAGCTGGTCGTTGGTCTCGGTGAACGGGAAGGCGTCTTCGAGTTCGTGCTGCCACGGGGTGTCCTGGCCGAACGGATGACCGGGCGCGGCCTGACGCGCGGCGTAGAGCTGCACCAGCTCGGCGGCGATCTCCTTGACCGCCTTCTTCGCGCGGGCCTTGGTGTTCTTCCAGTCCGAACCGCCCAGCTTGTTCAGCGTGGGCAGCTCCCCGCCGACATAGCGGGACACCTCGTCGAGCTGGTCGGTGGGCACGAACAGCCGGTCGCCGGGCTGGCCGCGCTTGGACGAGGCGTACTCCAGCAGCAGGTACTCCCTGGTCACCGAGGCTCCGCCGGAGTCCTTCAGGGTCCGCTGCACCATCTCCACGAACCGGCCGATGCCGTGCTGGTCGTGCACCACGTAGTCGCCCGCCTTGAGCGCGAGCGGGTCGACCGCGCCACGGCGGCGCGAGGGCATCTTGGTGTTGAGGTCCTTTGTGGACGATCCGGCGGTGGCGCCACGGCCGGTGAGGTCGGCCTCGGACAGCACCACCAGCGCCCGCTCCGGGGCCACGAACCCGTCGGCGAGCCCACCGCAGGTGACCGTGACAACACCGGACGCCGGTGCTTCGGTGAGCGCGCTCTCCTGCTTCGCCGGGACGTCCGCGGCCAGCAGCTGCTCCACGGCCCGGCTCGCGGTGCCCTGCCCGGCGACCACGAGCACGCCGGTGCCGCCGCCGGCGAGGTGCGCGCGCAGATCGGTCATCGCGCGGTCCAGCTCGCCGCGATAAGCGGGCGCGGGTTCGATGCCGATCCGCAGGACGTCGGGATCCTCGCTGGTCAGCTGGGTCAGCGTCCACCAGCACCGCCGGGTGTCCTGCGCGTGCCGGGCGATCTCGGCCAGCCCACGGTAGGCCGACGCGCCGAGGTCGATCGGCGCTTGCCCGCCCACGGCGGCGGTGGTCCAGGAGGCTTCGAGGAACTCCTGCCCGGTGCGCACCAGGTCGGCGGCGCGGGCACGGATCTTCTCCGGATCGGCGAGCAGTACGTGGCTGCCCTCCGGCAGCGCGTCGGTGAGCAGCTCCAGCTCCCCCGGGCAGAGCACCGGGATCAGCGCTTCCATGCCTTCCACCGGGATGCCGCCGGAGAGCTTGGTGAGCATCTCGGCCAGGTGCGCATCGGCCTCGTAGGTGGTGGCCAGATCGGCCGCGCGGGCCTTGACCTCGGCGGTGAGCAGCAGCTCCCGGCACGGCGGCGCGGTGACCCGCGGGATCTCGCCGGGCAGCGACCGCTGATCCGACACCGCGAACGCGCGGATCTCGCTGACCTCGTCGCCCCAGAACTCGATCCGGACCGGATGCTGCGCGGTCGGCCCGAACAGGTCGAGGATGCCGCCGCGGACGGCGAACTCCCCGCGCTTCTCCACCATGTCGACGCGGGTGTAGGCGAGTTCGACGAGCCGCTCCAGCAGCGCCTCGAAGCTCTGCTCCTCGCCGACCACCAGGTCGATCGGGGCGAGCAAGCCGAGGCCGGGGGCCATCGGCTGGATTAGGCTGCGCACGGTGGACACGACCACGCGCAGCTCGTCGTCGCCGGCGTGCAGGCGGTGCAGCACCTCCAGCCGTCGCCCGACGGTGTCCGCCCGCGGCGAGAGCCGCTCGTGCGGCAGCGTCTCCCAGGACGGGAAGCCGGCCACCCGGCCGCGGCCGAGCAGATCGCCGAGCGCGAGCGTCAGTTCATCGGCCTCGCGCCCGGTGGCGGTCACCGCGAGCACCGGCCGCCCGGCCCCGCCGCGGCCGGGATCTTCCGCCAGCGCGGCCGCGACGAGCTGGCGGACCGCTACGGCCCCCTGCAGCTCAAGCAGCGGCGCGCCGGCGCGCTCGACAACGCCGCGCAGGGCCGGGTCGGGAAGGATGGATTGGAGGAGTCCGGACAGTGGAGCGTCGGTCACTGCACCAGCCTACGTCCCGGGACCGACCCAATTTCGCTGACGCCGCGAACGGGCCGACCGGGTGGGTGATCCGGAAGCGATGGCCGCCGGGCGTCCGGACGCCCGAGAGCCGTCCGCGACCTGCGGGTGAACGCGAGCGCGGCAAGGAATCAGATGGGCCTCACAGGGCAACCCAACCGGTGAACTGTCCCGCAGACAGTTCCACTCCGGCCCAAAGCACCGCGGCACCACAACTGCCGGCCAGAAAGCGGCGGTACGGCAACCCGCTGGAACCGGCGACGCGGGGTACGAGCGTGCGAATGCCCGCCAGGCAACGACCAATGATTACTGCCGGTATGCCATAGCGCGCCACAGTTGCTTCAGCCTTGTTCCAGCGTTCCGTGCCTATTCGACGAGCGACGCGGGACGTACGCAGCTTCGGTCCCCACATGCGCCCTTCCAGATAGCCGAGTTGATCGCCCGCGACGGCCGCGACAACGGCGATCGGAAGCGCCAGCCACCAAGTGAGAGTCCCGCGCTGCACCAGCATCCCCATGAGCAGCAAAGTGGACAGCGTCGGCAGCACAATGCCCGGCAGCAGCGCAGTCTCCGCCATGATCACCAGCCCGCACACCAGGTAGACCAGGGGCGCAGGTGCGTCAAGCAGCGGTCGCAATAGGCTTTCCATGCCGGTCTGCTCCCCTCAGCACCGGTAGGGCCGCGCGGTAGACGTACGCAGGTGGCATGTTCTGCCACACGACGCGGGTGCGCTCGACAACTGCGAAGCGGCTTCGCAGCAGACGAGCGAATCGGCGAGCTGGCGGCGTCCATGCTGCGTGCGCGTACGCGAACGTCGTGAGGCAGCCCTGCAGAGACAGCGCCTCGCAGACCTCATTCAAGATTTTTCCTTGCCGCGGCGCGGGCATGGCGGTCCACGGCAGCCCGGAGACGACGACGTCAATCGGCGCCATCGCGTAGGACGCGATGTGCTCAGCTGAATCTTCGGCAAGATGCAGCGTCGGGAATCGAGCGCGAAGATCGCGTACGAGCCGGCTGTTGATCTCAAGCGCCGTAAAAGACGCATCGGGCGTGACCATCCGCAGCAGCACCTCGGTGAACACGCCGGTGCCCGGGCCCAGCTCCACGACATTGCCTGCGCTTTCGACGCCGAGGCCGCCCGTTATGGCGGTAGCCAGCCGCGGTGAGCTTGCGGCAATCGCGCCGGTACGCACGGGGTGGCGCAGGAACGCCTTGATGATCGACATGGCTGAACGGTATGGAGCACGCCGGTACCCGCGGATCGGCTCATCGGTCCGCCGATATCGTCCGATCGGACGATCCACTGGCCACCGCGCCACGACGCGTGCGGCGCCGGACCTGGCCCGTATTCGAAAAGCCGGTTCCCGCACGTCAACGCGGCACTGATGCTCGTACTTTTGTTCTACACAAGCAAAAGCGACCGAACATTCGCGCTCGGTGTGCCGCCTTCCGCACACTATCAGTTCGGCACCGACTGCGAGTCCGGATTGAACCGACCCGGCCGGTGCGCGGTACTCGCCCGATTCGTGGGGCATGATGAGCACATGCGCCGCTGCCTGGCCGCCCTGCTCACCTCCTCGATGATGCTCACCGCCTGCTCGGGCGCGACCGGCTCACCAGCGCCGGACACGCCGAGCCGCGGGTTCCGGGTGGAGGAGATCGCGCACGGGCTGACGCACGGCTGGGACGTCGGCTTCCTCCCGGACGGCGCGCTGCTCGTGCCGCAGCGGCCGGGCAAGCTCGCGCTGCTGCGCGAAGGCCGGGTCCTCGACGTGCGAGCGGACTTCTCGGACGTCCTCGTCGAGGGCGAAGGCGGCCTGCTCGGCCTGGTCCCGGCCGCGGACTTCGCGACCTCACGCGAGTTCACCACCTGCCAGACACACCAGGAAAACGGCCGGGCGGTGGACGTCCGGCTGGTCACCTGGCGGCTCGCCGCGGACGGCGCGAGTGCCGAGAAGGTGCGTGTCCTGCTGTCCGGCCTCCCGGTGAACCCGAGCGGACGGCATTCCGGCTGCCGCCCCACCCTCGGCCCGGACGGTGCCCTGCTCGTCGGCACCGGGGACACCGCGAAAGCCACCGTCGCCCAGGATCGGCACAGCCTCGGCGGCAAGGTGCTGCGCATCGACGCGAAGACCGGGGAACCGTTGCCCGGCAACCCTTTCCTGTCCTCAGCGGACCCGGCAGAGCGGCGCATCCTCACCTACGGCCACCGCAACGTGCAGGGCGTGGCTATCCGGCCGGGCACCGGGCAGATCGTCACCGCCGAGCACGGGCCGAGCTTCGACGACGAGGTCAACCTGGTGCGCCCGGGCGGAAACTACGGCTGGGACCCGTCGAAAGGCGGCACCGACGACCAGTACGACGAGACCGTGCCGATGACCGACACCACCCGGTTCCCGGACGCCGTTCGTCCACTGTGGACCTCCGGGTCGACGACCCAGGCGATCAGCGGGGACGCCTTCCTCACCGGGCCGCAGTGGGGTGCCGACGAGGGCGCGCTGGCCGTTGTGGCGTTGAAGGGGCAGAAACTCCTGCTGCTGCACCTGGATGCCGACGCGAAGGTCACCAGCGTCACGCTGCCGCCGGAATTCGACGACCGGTTCGGCCGGTTGCGAGCCGTCCGCAGCGCCCCGGACGGCTCGCTGTACGTGACGACTTCGAACGGCGACAACGACAAAGTCCTGCGGGTGACCCCGGCGCCCCCTCAGCCGGAGTAGGCGCCCCCGTTCACGTGCACCACCTGACCGGTGATGCGCCCGGCCTCCGGCGAGAACCGAGGGCTGTGAAGGGACCCTTCACAGCCGCCGAGTCCGTGAAGGGACCCTTCACAGCCCTGGTCGCGCAACCGCGAATCAGCCGAGCAGCCGCGGCTTGTTCTCCAGGTGCGACAACCCGTTCCAGGCCAGGTTCACCAGATGCGCGGCGACCTCGTCCCGCTTCGGTTTGCGCGCGTCCAGCCACCACTGCCCGGTGAGCGCGACCATGCCGACCAGCGCCTGCGCGTAAAGCGCGGAGAGCTTCTCCTCATACCCGCGCGCGGCGAACTGCTGGGCCAGGATGTACTCCACCTGGCTGGCGATGTCGTTGAGCACCGTGGAGAACGTGCCGGTGGAACTGGCCACCGGGGAATCGCGGACCAGGATGCGGAAGCCGTCGTGGGAATCCTCGACGTAGCCGAGCAACGCGGTCGCGGCCTGCTCCAGCATCGCCCGCGGATGCCCGCCGTGCAGAGCCGAGACCATCCGGTCGAGCAGCAGCTGGGTCTCGCGGTCCACGACGACCGCGTAGATGCCTTCCTTGCCGCCGAAATGCTCGTACACCACCGGCTTCGACACGTTCGCGTGTGCGGCGATCTCTTCTATCGACGTCCCGTCGAAGCCCTTTTCCGCGAACAGCGCCCGCGCCACGTCCAGCAGCTGCTGCCTGCGCTCGCTGCCGGTCATCCGCACCCTGGTCACCGGAGCGGCCGGCCGCGCTCCGGTGAGAGCCTCACGTTTGGCCCGTCGTCTCCCCGCCATTCCAGCAGGGTAGTTGCCGGGCTACTTCGCCTCGGCGGCGATGCGCGCCAGCCGCTGCGGAGTCGGCCAGCGCACGTCGTGCGCCCAGCCGAATTTTTCGAACAGCCAGATCAGCCGGGCGGACATGTCGATCTGCCCGCGCTTGACCCCGTGCCGGGCCGAGGTCGGGTCGGCGTGGTGCAGGTTGTGCCAGGACTCCCCGAAGGAGAAGATCGCCAGCGGCCAGAAGTTCGCCGAGCGGTCGCGCGCGGCGAACGGGCGCTCGCCGATCATGTGGCAGATCGAGTTGACCGACCAGGTCACGTGGTGCAGCACGCAGATGCGCACCAGCCCGGCCCAGAACAACGCGGTCACCCCGCCCCACAGCGACCAGGACAGCAGCCCGCCGAGCAGGGCAGGCCCGGCCAGCGTCAGCAGGGACCACAGCCAGAACAGGTCGTCCACCTTGCGGATCGCCGGGTCCTTGACCAGATCCGGGGCGAACCGGCTCTGGTTGCTCTGGTCCCGCTCGAACAGCCAGCCCATGTGCGCGTGCCAGAAGCCCTTCGCGATGGCCGCCGGCGAGGTGCCGTAGGCCCACGGGGAGTGCGGATCGCCGTCGCGGTCGGAGAACGCGTGGTGCCGCCGGTGATCGGCCACCCAGGTGATCACCGGGCCCTGCAGCGCGAGGCTGCCCGAGATCGCCATCACCACGCGCAGCCACGGCTTGGCCTTGAACGAGCCGTGCGTGAAGTGCCGGTGGTAGGCCACCGTGATGCCGAGCCCGCTGATGCCGTAGAAGGCCACGAACAGCGCGACGTCCAGCCAGCTCAGCCCCCAGCCCCAGGCGAACGGGACGGCGACGAGCAGCGCCACGATCGGCAGCAGCACGCCGAGGTAGACGGTGATCTGCAGGCCCATCGAGCGATGCCCGCCGATCATCGGCTTGGCGCCGTTCGGGGGCTTTCCGGCGGGCTGGGAACGGTCGAGGGTGGCCGTCATACGTTCACTTCTTCCTGCAGTATGGTCCTGGAAAGGGTGCCCTTACCTACGGTGTCGTAAGTTACGGTACAGGAGGTTTCCCGCACTGGGGAGGCCCGGAATGTCCGGCTCCGCGCCCGATCCGGACGGTTCCGGCGCGGAGCCGGGCGCGGGTGGATCACCCTCCTGCCACCACGGTCGCCGATCATCGCTATTCTGACCAGGTTCGATCCGCCGTAGTGTAATCGGCAGCACTTCAGATTTTGGTTCTGACAGTTCAGGTTCGAATCCTGGCGGCGGAGCTGTCCTGGCAGGGTGCACGACGGGCGCGGGCGATGGGAGTGGGCGGCTGAGCGAGGAAGCGAGCGGCGCCACGAGCGCTCGGCGCCCGACCCTGGCAGAGATGTCCGATGCGTGGCTGGTCGGTCGCGCACGGGAACTGATCGCGGCCGTGCAGCGCCCGGCACACGAAAGCCAGCTGGCGATCGTCGCGATCATGGACGAGCTGCTGGAGGAGACCCTGCGCCGCGGGGAACCCACGCTCGTCGCCGAGCTCCTGCGAGCCTCCGCCTTCTCCCGGCTGGTCACCCGCGGCCTCGCCGCGGAGGCCGAACCGCGGCTCGACGAAATGCTCGCGCACACCCGGCGCCACGGGCTGTCGCTGCTGCGCGCGGACGCGCACGCGCTGCGCGGGCGGCGGCTGGTGCTCGCCGCGCAGGAGGACGCCGCGCTCACCGAGATCGCCCGGGCGCTGGCGATCCTGGACGACTCGACCATCCCGGACCGCCAGGTGGGGGTGCGCAACTGGAACCGCATGCAGTCCAACGCGCTGATCGACTGCTGGACCGTGCTCAACCAGCTCGGCGTGTACGAGGCGGCGGAGGAGGTCATCGGCCGCGCACACCAGGCGATCCGGGAGAGCGCGAGCCCGCACGAGATCACCCTCCAGCTGATGAACCGGGTCAAGATGCTGCTCGGCTGGGGCCTGCGGCTGGAACGCGTCGAGCGCTACGACGAGGCGGCCGAGAAGTTCCGCACCGCCTCGTCGATGGCGGTCGCCGCGGAGGGGCCGTTCGCCGAATCGCTCTTCCCGCGCAAGGCCGGCGTCGCCGCGGTGGACCAGGTGGGCATTCTGGCCGCCGCACTCGCGCTGCACCACCCGGCCGCCGAACATGTCGAACGGTTGCAGCGGCTGTATGACGAACACCACTTTTCGGCCGAGCAAGATCTGGTCCTGGTCGCGCTCGGGCGTTGCCTGGACGAAGCCGGGCGGCGCACGGAGGCGCTGAGCTTGATGCGGGAGGCACAGCGGGAAATCTCCGAAACGCCTTCCCAGCCCTCGATGCGGCTCACCATCACGCGCGAGCTGGCCCGGCTCGACCCGGAGGCGTCGAACCAGTCCCTGATCGACTACGCCACCGCGCTGGAGATGGAGATGTGGTCGCTGCGCGAATCCCAGATCGCCACGCTCAACGCGCGCCGTGAGCACGAACGGCTTTCGGCCGAACACGGTGCGATCACCCAGCAGGCACTGCAGGATCCGCTCACCGGCCTGCCGAATCGCCGCGCGCTCGACGAGCGGCTGCGCGCGCTGTCCTCCTCGGCCGATGCCCAGCCGCTCGCCGTCGCGCTGGTGGACCTCGACGGCTTCAAGGGCGTGAACGACAAGCAGTCGCACGCGGAGGGCGACAACGTGCTGCGTGTCGTCGCGAGCACGCTCCGCGACACCCTGCGCGGAGACGACGTGGTCGCCCGCTACGGCGGCGACGAGTTCATCGCGCTACTTCCCGGCACGCCGGCGTCCGCGGCGAAGATGGCGCTCGGCCGGGCGGCGAGTTCCGTCGCGTCGCTGCCGCATCACCTTTCACACGGCGTCACCCTCTCCATCGGATTGGTCTCCCTGCGTCCGCAGGAGCGGGCCGAGCAGGTGCTCGCGCGCGCGGATGCGGCGATGTACCAGGCGAAACGGGGCGGCGGGAACCAGGTCGCCTCGGCCAACTCGATGGCCGGGGACGGGGCCGTCGGACACTCCGCGGAGAGCTTCGCGGCCGACCCCGCGTGGGCCGCCGAGGACCCCACGTAGGATTCTTGCCTGACGTCAGCCGTCCGGTGAATCGTTGGGAGCCTTGTGACCACCCCGCTGAGCACGTTGATCCTCGCCGCGGGTGAGGGCACCCGCATGCGCTCGTCCACCCCGAAGGTGCTGCACCCGATCGCCGGGCGGCCCTTGGTGGAGCACGCCGTCCGCGCCGCGGCCGGGCTGGGGCCGCAGCACCTGGTCGTGGTGATCGGCCACGGGCGGGACGCGGTCGGGGCCGAACTCGCCCGCGTCGGCACGGCGCTGGGCCGCGAGGTCGCCACCGCGGTGCAGGAGGAGCAGAAGGGCACCGGGCACGCAGTGTCCTGCGCACTGCACGAGCTGCCAGAAGGGCTCACCGGCACGGTGCTGGTCAGCTACGGCGACGTGCCGCTGCTGGACACCGAGACGCTGGGCGCGTTGCTGGCCGAGCACAACGGCTCGGGCAACGCGGTGACTGTGCTCACTGCCGTCGTCGCCGACCCGACCGGTTACGGCCGCATCGTGCGAGACGGCGAAGGCGCGGTCACGGCCATTGTGGAGCACAAGGACTCGACGCCGGACCAGCTGGAGATCACCGAGATCAACTCCGGCGTGTACGCGTTCGACGCGGCGATGCTCACCGAAGGCCTGTCGCGGCTGTCCACGGACAACGCGCAGGGTGAGCTGTATCTCACCGACGTACTCGGCATCGCGCGCGACGACGGCAAGGGCGTCGGCGCGCTGATCGTCGACGACCCGTGGGTCACCGAAGGCGTCAACGACCGCGTACAGCTCTCAGTGCTCGGCGCGGAATACAACCGCCGCATCGTGCGGCGCTGGCAGCGCGCGGGCGTCACCGTCATCGACCCGAACACCACCTGGATCGAGGCGGACGTCACGCTCTCCCGTGACGTACTGATCGAGCCGAACACTCAGCTCAAGGGCGCCACTTCGGTCGGCGAAGGCTCCGTCGTCGGCCCGGACACCACGCTGACCGACGTGAAGGTCGGCGAAGGCGCCTCGGTGGTCCGCGTACACGGCTCCGGTGCGGAGCTGGGCGACGGCGTGAACGTCGGCCCGTTCACATACCTCCGGCCGGGCACGAAGCTCGGCGCGAAGGGCAAGCTGGGCGCGTTCGTGGAGACGAAGAACGCGGACATCGGCACCGGCTCGAAGGTGCCGCACCTGACGTACGTCGGCGACGCGATCGTCGGTGAGCACAGCAACATCGGTTGCTCAAGCGTGTTCGTGAACTACGACGGGGTCAAGAAGTATCAGACCGTGGTCGGCTCGCACGTGCGCATCGGCGCGGACAACACGCTGGTCGCGCCGGTGCAGATCGGGGACGGCGCTTACAGTGGAGCGGGCGCGGTGATCCGCGACGACGTTCCGCCGGGTTCACTGGCGGTGTCGGCGGGCCCGCAGCGCACCATCGAAGGCTGGGCGGTCCGGCGCAGGCCGGGTACGCCCGCGGCGAAGGCGGCCGAGGCCGCGCTCGCCGCGCAGGACACCGTTGTGTCCGAGTCAGCAGCAGGAACCGACCGGGAGTCACCAGCATGAGTCCGAAGTCAGGGACGCCGAAGAAGAATCTGATGCTCTTCTCCGGCCGTGCGCACCACGAGCTCGCGGAAGAGGTCGCCAAGCACCTGAACGTGACGATCACGCCGCAGACCGCGCACACCTTCGCCAACGGCGAGCTTTTCGTGCGGTTCGAGGAATCGGTCCGCGGGACCGACGCGTTCGTCATCCAGGCGCACACCACGCCCATCAACGAATACGTGATGGAGCAGCTGATCATGGTGGACGCGCTCAAGCGCGCCAGCGCCAAGCGGATCACCGTGGTCATGCCGTTCTACCCGTACGCGCGCCAGGACAAGAAGCACAAGGGCCGCGAGCCGATCTCCGCGCGGCTGATCGCGGACCTGTTCAAGACCGCGGGCGCGGACCGGATCATGACCGTGGACCTGCACACCGCGCAGATCCAGGGTTTCTTCGACGGCCCGGTGGACCATCTGATGGCGCAGTCGGTGCTCGCCGACCACATCCGCGGGACCTACGGCAACGCCGACATCACGGTCGTCTCGCCGGACTCCGGCCGGGTGCGACTGGCCGAGAAGTGGGCGCAGCAGCTGGGTGACCGGCCGATCGCGTTCATCCACAAGACGCGCGATCCGGACAAGCCGAACCAGGCCGTGGCCAACCGCGTGGTCGGCAAGGTCGAGGGCAAGCTGTGCGTGCTGATCGACGACATGATCGACACCGGCGGCACGATCGTGAAGGCCACCGAGGCGTTGCTGGAGCAGGGCGCCGCGGACGTGGTGATCGCGTGCACGCACGGCATCCTGTCCGATCCGGCCACCGCGCGGCTGTCGGAGTGCAAGGCGCGCGAGGTCATCGTGACGAACTCGCTGCCGATCCCGCCGGAGAAGCGGTTCCCCGGGCTCACCGTGCTGTCCATCGCGCCGATGCTGGCCGAAGCGATCCAGCAGGTCTTCGAGGACGGCTCGGTCACCTCGCTGTTCGACGGCGCCGCCTGAGCCGCCGCGGGCACCCGGCGCGCCGGATGCCCGCCTACGCCGATGGTGAACCTGGTGCCGAATCCGGCCGGGGCTGGCTAGACTGTCTCGAAAGTGGCTTGCATGGCGGTGCGGGTAGCGGTGCCGGTTGACGGCCCACAGCAAGCGGCTCCGCCGCTTATAAAACAGAACCTAGTTTCGGCGGTATGAGCGAATTCACTTTCGGCGTGAGCCTGCTGAGCACCACCCGGTGGGCGGAAAAGTGCCGCCGGGCCGAAGAACTGGGCTACGACCACATCGCCGTGCCCGACCACCTCGGGCCGGGACGGCCCGCCCCGTTCCCGGCGCTGGTCGCGGCCGCCGCGGTCACCGAGCGGGTCCAGGTCGGCACGCTGGTGTCGAATGTGCCGTTCTACACCATGGCGTTGTTCGCGCGCGATGTGGCGAGCACGAACCAGCTCGCGGGCGGGCGGCTGGTGCTCGGCGTCGGCTCGGGCCACATGAAGCGCGAGTTCGACGACGCCGGCCTCCCCTGGCAGAAGGCGGCCGACCGGATCACCTACCTCGCCGAGGGGCTCGACGAACTGCGCACCCGGCTGGACGGCGAGGGCGGCATGCCTCGCCTGCTCATCGCCGGCAACAGCGACGGCGTGCTGCGGCTCGCGGCGGAACAGGCGGACATCGTGGGCTTCGCCGGGCTGCGCCAGAAGCGCGGCGCGGCGCCGGGCACGTTCGTGCTCGACAACGCCGAGGTGATGGACGAGCGCGTCCGGTATTTCCGTGCCCTGGCCGGGGAACGCGAGATCGAATACAACATGCTCGTACAACGCGTGGTGATCACCGACGATCGCGCGGCGGTCGCCGAAGAATGGGGGGCCGCCGACACCGAGCACACCGACGGGGCGGTCGAGGAGCTGCTGGAAACGCCACAGCTGCTGTTCGGCACCGAGGACGAGATCGTGGCTCAGCTGATCGCCCGGCGCGAACGATACGGGTTCTCCTACATCACGGTGTTCGAGCCGATGCTGGAGATCTTCGCCCCGATCGTCGCCCGGCTGCGAGGACGATGAACGCAGCGGCCTTGGCAGTGCCGGAGGCTGCCAACGCCGAGGAGTCAGTAGGCGACGGAGAACCGGGCACGCGGATGCTTCGGCTGCTCGATCTCGTCCAGGTAGGCGATCGCGAAGTCCGCGCCGCTGATCCGGGAGTGCCCGTCCGCGGCGGTCAGCAGGACATCGCCGCCCACGCGGAATTTGCCGGTGCGTTCGCCGGGGATCCAGGCACCGAACTCGGCGGCCGGGCTCACGTAGAACCAGTCGACGCCCTCCGGCAGCGCGCGCAACGCCTCCAGGACCTCAGCGTGGCTGCCCGCCTCGCCCTTGTACTCGGCCGGGAAGTCCGGCGTGTCGATCAGCCGCGGGCCGTTTTCGCTGACCCGCAACGAACCGGCACCGCCGACGAACGACAAGCGCGCGTTCGCCGCACGGGCTGCCTTCACGAGAGAGGGCAACGCGTCCAGCAGCCCCTGCCCCTGTTCGTCCGCGGCACCGTGGGTGGCCACCACGAGCACGTCCGCGCCTTTGGTCACTTCGGCGACGAACGTGGCGTCGTGAATCGACCCCGAACGCGCGTCGACGCTTTCCGGCAGCCCCTCTGCCTTGCGTGCCACCCCGACCACGGAATGCCCGCGCCGCAACGCTTCCTCGGTGATCAGGCCACCCGCGTAGCCTGTCGCGCCGAGCACCACCAGCTTGCTCATTTTCGCCTCCACTACCGAATATCCGCTTTCGACGGCGAGGGTAGAGACGAATCTTCGGCTACTTCAACGAAACTGACGCACCTGCGGGTGAGCGTGCAGGTCAGCCGCCGAGCGCGGCGAAGGTGGTGGCCAGCTTCGCCTTGAGCCCGTTCGGGTCGACCGGTACGCGGACTTCGCCGACGGCGGCCGGCTTCGCCTGCACCTGGTAGCTCGCGGTGCGATTCGGCAGGACGAACTTGACCGAGCAGGACATGCTGACGGTCGATCCGGCCGCGGCGTCGGTCTGCGCGGTGCAGGTCTCCACCCCGAGCGTCTCCGCGCTGATCTCCACGGAAAGCTTGAGATGCACCGTCGGCTTGCTGCCCGGCTTGCCGCCCACGACGTTGTTCGCCACGTCCACAGTGGTCTTGCAGGAACCCACGAAGTCCTGACAGTTCAGCTTGTCGCTCAGCACCGTCACGCTCGCCTGGGCGAGCCCGTCGAACGGCTGCCCAAGCCCGTCGACCGCGGCGTCGAAATCGGTGTGGAACTGCTTCAGCTCGGCCCCGGCGAGCGGCCGCACCCGGAACGCGGTGCCGAGCTTCGGCCCGCTGCGCGGATCCAGCAGCGCGGGCGAGAAGGAGACCACTCGGTGCGGTTGCGCCGTGCTCACCTGAAGCGCGCCGAGGCTGCCCAGCTCGTAGACCTCGGTACCGTCGGCCAGCTTCTGCCGCTGCGGCGGACCGGCGCGATACAGCGTGGGGAGCGCGTTGCGCAGCGCATCGGCCAGCTTCGGCGGAGACAGCCGCGCCGCCGGGTCCATCGGCAGCTCCGTGCCCACTGTCTGTACCCAGCCGGTGCCGAACTGTGTGCTGTTCTCCTCGAGGCCGTGCGACTTCCAGTACTCCGCGTCCGCCGAGAGGTACAGCTGTCCGTTCGGCTCGACGAGTTGCACCCGGCGCCCCTCGAACGGCAACGCACCCAGGCCGTCGCCACTGCGGGTGACGCGGAAGCCGAGTTCGGCGGGGTTGCCCGAAGCATCCTTGACGGTCGTGTCGTATTGCAGCGCCGGTGCCTTCGCCAGCTCCTGCAACGCAGCGTCCACAGCGGACTGCTGCTCCGCACGCTGCTGCGCGAGCTGCCGGTCGGCCGCGGACAGCCCGGCGGCACCCGTCACCGAAACCTGGCAGCCCGACAGCAGCCCGCCCAGCAGTACCACCGCCACCGCAGTCCATCGAGCACGCATCACGCCCCTCTTTCCGCGGGCATCATGCCACCCCGGACGCGCTCCCGTCCGGATCGGAATCGTGTCGTCACCGACCCGTTGGCGACGCTCGCCCACCCACCGCGTTTCGCCGGACCCGCGCTGGTCTACACTTGGCGAGTTGTCTCGGCGAGGCGGGCGCACTTTCGCAGTGCCCGGCGTGATCGACGCGGCGGCTCGAGAAGCCCCGTGGTCCGCTCACGCCCGCGAACTCGCCGCCGTGCACAACCGCCCCCGGGCAGAGATCGACGATCCCCGCCGCCTGCCGTACGTCTTTGTTGCTGAAGGAGTGCTAGACCGTGTCCGAGGTACGTCTTTCCGTCGAACCGCGCACCGAGTTCGGCAAGGGTGCTGCCCGCCGCACCCGTCGCGCCGGCAAAATCCCCGCGGTGCTCTACGGGCACGGCTCGGACCCGCGGCACTTCGCGCTGCCGGCCATCGAGTTCGCCCGCGTCGTGCGCGAGAACGGCAGCAACGCCGTGATCACCCTCGACCTGGAAGGGGCCAGCGAGCTGGCGCTGACCAAGACCATCGTGGTGCACCCGCTGAAGAACTACATCGAGCATGTCGACCTGCTGGTCGTCAAGCACGGCGAGAAGGTCACCGTGGACGTGCCGGTCGTCGTCACCGGCTCCGCCGCCCCGGGCACCCTGGTCGCGCAGGACCTGGACACCCTCCAGGTCGAGGTCGAGGCGCTGCACATCCCGGACCAGTTCGAGGTCTCCGTGGACGGCCTGGAGGCCGGCACCCAGATCACCGCCGCCCAGGTCACCCTGACCCCCGGCGCCGTGCTGGTCACCGACGGCGAAGCGCTGGTCGTCGCCGTCAACGAGGCCCCGCGCGGTTCCGCGGACGACGAGGCCGGCGAAGGCGAAGAGACCGCGGCCGAAGCCGCCGAATAAACTCACCGCGTGAGTCAAGACCTGCCTGGGGCCGGCGAGCTGATTCTGCTCGCCGGCCTCGGTAATCCTGGGCCGCAGTACGCGGGCAACCGGCACAACGTCGGGTTCATGGTGCTCGACGAGCTGGCCGGCCGGATCGGCGGGAAGTTCAAGGCGCACCGCAGCGGCGCCGAGGTCTGCGAGGGCAGGCTGGCCGGCCGCCGCGTGGTGCTGGTGAAGCCGCGCTCGTTCATGAATCTCTCCGGTGGCCCGGTGACCGGCGCGGCCCGGTTCTTCAAGGTGGCGCCGTCCGGGATCGTGGTGGTGCACGACGAGCTGGACGTGGAGTTCGGCGCGCTGAAGCTGAAGCTCGGCGGCGGCGACAACGGGCACAACGGACTGCGGTCGATCACGAAGTCGCTCGGCACCCGTGAGTACTACCGGGTGCGGTTCGGCATCGGCCGCCCGCCCGGCCGCCAGGATCCGGCCGATTTCGTCCTCAAGGACTTCTCCACCGTCCAGCGCAAGGAGCTCCCGTTCGAGGTGAGCCGGTGCGCGGACGCCACCGAGGCACTGGTCGCGCACGGGCTCGCGGCGGCCCAGAACGAGTTCCACGCGGGGTGAGCAGGCACTGCTCCCTCTGAGTGATGGACCATTGCGTTCCGTGGTTTTCTTCTCACTCGATGGACGGCTTTCCGCTCCCTGATCGAGTCGTCCGCTGCCCTGTGGGCTTCCGGGTGCCCGGCCGAGGGGTTAGGACGGATCAAGGAGTTCGTCCCATCCCGACCCGGAATCGGAGAATGATCCATGACGTTCACCGCCGAGGACCTCGCCGAGGTCGCCTTCGGTAACGCCCCGATCGGCCGCCGCGGCTACGCCAAGCACGAGGTCGACGACTTCGTCCGCCGTATCGCGAAAACGATCGCCGACCAGGACGATCTCACCGCCGCGGAGGTGCACCACGTGCTGTTCGGCAAGCCGCTGATCGGCAAGCGCGGCTACGACGAACGCGAGGTCGACGAGTTCCTCGACGCGGTGGAGGAGCAGCTGGCCAACCGGTCCGGCAAGCACGCGCCGCTCGTACCCGAAGCGCGGGCGGAGGCCGAGGCCACCGCGGAACGCGCTGCCCGGCCGTCCTCGGAAACCCCTGCGGAGCAGGTGCCCGGCCACTGACCTGCCGGGCAGGCCCCGGTCACCGCGGCTGGCACCGGCACCTTGAGGTGCGGGTGCCAGCCGCCACCAGTCACATCGTCACCACATTTGTCGAACTCCGTACAAACACCGTACATTGGCGGCATGACAACCAAGAAAGCCCGCTTGGACTTCCGGCTCGATCCCGAGGTCAAGGCCCGAATCGAGCGGGCAGCCAAGCTTACCCACGAGTCCACCAGCGGCTTCGTCGTGCACGCCGCCGCCGCAGCAGCGGATCACGTCCTGGCACGCGCGGACGTCACGATGATGCCGGCAGAGCAGTTCGACAGGCTCTACGCCGCACTGGACCTGGCCGACGAAGCGCCGAATCTGCGGAACTCGGCACGGCGCGAGCGGAAGTACATTCGCGAGTGACGGACTACACCTCGGTCGCCCTGAACGCCAACCACGAGCTGAGCAGCTTCGATTGCGGCGTGAAATCATTCGATGACTGGCTGAACGAGCAGAGCGTCCGAGCAATGCGTCAAGGGACGGCGAGAACTCAGGTCTGGGTCACACCGGAAAGTGACAAAGTCGTCGCGTATTACTCGATAACTCCTCATGCGGTGAGCCGGGCAGAACTGAGCAGCTCAATGGCCGGTGGCGCCACGACCATACCTTGCTATCTACTCGCCCGACTGGCCCTTGACCAGCAGATACAGGGCTTCGGCCTCGGCGGCGAACTACTTCACGACGCACTCGTGACGATCCTGAATGCAGCAGACCGCGCAGACGGTCGGCTTGTCGTGGTCGACGCGATTGATGACCACGCCGCAAAGTTCTATCAGAAATACGACTTCCAACCGGTCAAAGACAATCCGCGACGGCTTGCGATGAAAATCGCAACACTACGCAAAGCTCTGAGGTAAGGCACACCCGCGGGCTTCGATTCCCGGTTTTGTCACCGGTCGCCGCCGGTCAGGAATCCGCGTTCTTCGCGATCCGCTCGGCGTACTGCTGCGCGGTGGCGGCCCGCCGGACCTTGCCGGACGGTGTCTTGGGCAGGCTGCCCGCCGGCAGCACCACCACCGAGAACGGGCGCATGTCCACGGCGGCCCGCACCCGGGCCACGACCTCCTTGGCCAGCCGCCGTTCGGCCTCCACGTCCCCGGCCAGTTTGGACTCCACGATCACCGCGAACCGTTCACGCCGGCTGCCCGCGTCGAGCCGGACCGCGACCGCGTTGCCCGCGCGCACCCCGTCCACCGCGCCCGCGGCCCGTTCGATGTCGGTGGGGTACAGGTTGCGGCCGCCCATGATGATCACGTCCTTGCGCCGGCCGCAGACCACGATCTGGCCGTCCACCAGGTAACCGAGGTCGCCGGTCAGCAGCCAGCCCTCGGCGTCCTGAGTGGCCAGTGGCCCGTGCACGGTCAGGTATCCCGGTGTCACCGCCTCGCCGCGCAGCCGGATCTCGCCGACCTCGCGCTCCCCGAGCACGCTGCCCTTCTCGTCGACCACGTCCGCTTCCAGTCCGGCCAGAGGACGGCCCAGCATCGCGAACGACCGGACCGCCTCCGTGCCGCGGCGCGGATCGCCCTCGGGCACCGGCACCGCGCGGTTGTCCGCTTCGAGCGCTTCGGCTTCCACGACGTCGAGCGTGAGCCCGGTCAGCAACGGCGCGAACGAAACCGCGAGGGTCGCCTCGGCCATGCCGTAGGCGGGGAACACACATTCGGGCCGCATCTTGAAGCGCCGGCCGGCTTCGACGAAGGTCCGCACGGCCGCCTCGTCGACCGGCTCGGCGCCGTTGAGCGCGATACGCAGCGTGGACAGGTCGTACGCGTCGTCCTCGTCCACCCGGGCCATGCGCCGCCCGACGATGGCGTAGGCGAAGTTCGGGGCGGCAGTGGCCGTGCCGCCGTACTTGCTGATCAGCTCCGGCCAGATCAGCGGTCCAGTCAGGAATTCGACCGGAGTGATCTTGACCAGCTCGATGCCGTGGGTCATCGGCAGGGTCAGGAAGCCGACCATGCCCATGTCGTGGAAGGTCGGCAGCCAGGACACCATCACGTCGTGGTCGAGATCGAACTGCGCGCCCTCGATCATGGCCTTGACGTTGACGTGGAGGTTGCCGTAGGTGATCCGCACCGCCTTCGGCTCGGCGGTGGAGCCGCTGGTCAGCTGCAGCAGCGCGGTGTCCTCCTCGGTCGTGGGCACCGGGGCGGCCAGCGGCTCGCTCCCGGCCAGCTCGCTGATCAGCCGGTACCGGATGCCCTTCTCCGCCAGCACCGGTGCGAGCTGGTCGAACGGCTCGCCGAGCAGCACCAGCCCGGCGCCGATCATGCCGAGCACGGTCAGCGTGTCCTCGGCCCATTCGGCGAGATCGGTGCGCGCGGTCGGCTGGTGCAGCATGGTCACGCTGCCACCGGTCAGCCAGACCGCCTGCACGGCCGGGGCGATGAGCACCGGCGCGGCGGCCAGCACCGCCACCGCGCTGCCCGGTTCGAGACCGCCGGAGACCAGGCCGCCCGCGAACACGCGGGCCTGCTCGTGCACCTGCGCCCAGGTCCGGCGCACCGGTTCCTTCGGCTCCCCGGTGACCATCCCCCGCTGCTGACCCCGCCCCGCCGCCGTTGCGACGAGTGTGTCCACGAACCGACTCATGGGCGCAAGATTACTGTCTGGTTGTCAACGCCCGTCCGCGGTGGCGGGCACGGCGTCATTCCAGCGTTTCCGAGGTCTCCAGCCAGCGGGCCTCGACCTCGTCCTTCTCCACCAGCACGGCCTTGAGCTCGGTGTTCAGCTCGATCAGCCGCGCCGGGTCGGTGGCCGCCTCGGCCAGCGCCGCGTGCAGCTTCTCCTCGCGCGCGGACAGCTGATCGAGCTTGCGCTCCAGCCTGCCGAGCTCCTTCTGCGCGGCCCGGATCTCCGCGGCACTGCGCCTGGCCTCAGCCTTGCCCGGTGCGGCGGCCACCCGGCGCGGAGTCTCCCGGACGCTCGCGCGGCGCTGGAGATACTCCTCGATCCCGCCCGGCAGGTGGGTGACCCGGCCGTCACCGAACAATGCGTACGTCGCGTCGCAGACGCGCTCGACCAGGTACCGATCGTGCGAGACCACGACCATCGTGCCCGGCCAACCGTCGAGCAGGTCTTCCAGCTGCTGCAGGGTGTCGATGTCCAGATCGTTGGTGGGTTCGTCGAGCAGCAGCACGTTGGGCTCGGCCATCAGCAGCCGGCACAGCTGCAGCCGGCGACGCTCACCCCCGGAGAGATCGCCGACCGGCGTCCACTGCCGGGCCGCCGGGAAGCCCAGCTTCTCGCCGAGCTGCGAGGCGGTCATCTCCTGCTTGCCGAACACCACCCGACCGGCGACCTGCTCGATCGCCTGCAGCACCCGCAGATCGCCGGGCAGATCGTCGAGTTCCTGGCGCAGGTGCGCGAGCGCGACCGTCTTGCCCTCGATCCGCCGCCCGGTCGCGGTGGCGAGGTCACCGCCGAGCAGCTTGAGCACCGTGGTCTTGCCGGAACCGTTCACCCCGACCAGGCCGATCCGGTCGCCGGGGCCGATCCGCCAGGTCACGTGGTCGAGCAGGGTCCGCTCGCCCACCGAGATCGAGGCGTCCTCCAGCTCCAGCACGGTCTTGCCGAGGCGCCGCTTCGCGAAGGCCTGCAATTCCACCGAATCCCGCGGCGGCGGCACGTCCGCGATCAGCGCCTCGGCGGCCTCGACGCGGTAGCGCGGTTTGGACGAACGGGCCTGCGGGCCGCGGCGCAGCCACGCCAGCTCCTTGCGGGCCAGGTTCTGCCGCTTCTCCTCGGCGGTCGCGGCGAGCCGGGCGCGTTCGGCGCGGGCGAAGATCCAGTCCGCGTAACCACCCTCGTACTGCTCGACGCGGCCGTTCGCGACCTCCCAGGTGAGGCTCGCGACGGTGTCCAGGAACCACCGGTCGTGGGTCACCACCACGACCGCGATCCGGCGGCCGAGCAGGTGGTCGGCGAGCCAGCGCACGCCCTCCACGTCGAGGTGGTTGGTCGGCTCGTCGAGCACCACCAGGTCCAGCTCACCGGTGAGCGCGGCGGCCAGCGCGACCCGGCGGCGCTCCCCGCCGGAGAGGTTCGCGGTGGCCGTGTCCAGCCCGATCGCGGTGATCTCCAGACCGTCCACAATGGACCTGACGCGCGGGTCGGCGGCCCATTCGTGCTCGGCGCCGTAGCGCTGCAGCACGACATCGGCCACGGTGCTGCCCGGTGGCAGTTCGGTGCGCTGGGTGACCACCGCCATCCGCAGGTCGCGAACCTGGCTCACCCGGCCGGAATCCGGCTCGCTCAGTCCGGAAAGGACTTCCAGCAGGGTGGTCTTGCCACCACCGTTGAGCCCGACCACGCCGATCCGCTGCCCTTCGGCGACGCCGAGGGAAACCTTGTCCAGCAGCGGTTTCACCCCGTAGGACTTGCTCACCGACTCCAGGTTGACCAGATTGGCCATCCGCTTGGCCCGTTCCTTTCCACAGTGGACAGATTTACTCAGGCGTGCACGCGCGGGGGCGCGTTGCGCGGCGAGTCGTCCCCGCCTACCACCCGGGCACCGGGCACCGGGCCGTGCGCGACCCGCACCGTGCGGCACACCCCGGCGCCGGACAGCTCGGCGGCAATCTCGACCGCCGTCTCCGCGTCCGCGCAGAGGAACGCGCAGGTCGGCCCCGAGCCGGACACGCACCCGGCGAGCGCGCCCGCGTTCACCCCGGCGCGCAGCGTACGGCGCAGCCCCGGCCGCAGGGACACGGCGGCGGCCTGCAGATCATTGCCGAGCAGCAGGGCCAGCTGCCGTGGATCACCGGAGGCCAGCGCCTCGACCACCGGCGTATGCGCACCGATCCGCGGCGGTTTCCCCTCGGACCGCAACCGGTCCAGCTCACCGAACACCTTCGGCGTGGACAGACCCTTCTCATCGAAGGCCAGCACCCAGTGGAAGGTGTGCCGCGAGAGCACCGGCACGAGCCGCTCGCCCCGCCCCGTGCCCAGCGCCGTCCCGCCGTAGAGCGCGAAGGGCACGTCGCTGCCGAGCCGCCCGGCGAGTACCGCCAGCTCGTCACGGGTCACGTCGAGCTTCCACAGCGAGGCCAGCCCGACCAGCGCCGCGGCCGCGTCCGCACTGCCGCCCGCCATGCCACCGGCGACGGGAATGCCCTTGCGCAGCACGATCCGCACCTTTGGATCCCCGGCATCGGGACGGCCGACGTAGGCGGCCAGCTCGCGGGCCGCGCGCCAGGCGAGGTTGTTCTCGTCGGTGGGCACCACGCGCTCCCCCTCGCCGTAGACCTCCAAACCCGGCTCTTCGGTGACCGCGACGGTGACCTCGTCGGTCAGCGACAGCGCCTGGAACACGGTGACCAGCTCGTGGAACCCGTCCGCCCGCAGATCTCCGACGGCCAGGTGCAGGTTGACCTTGGCCGGGACCCGGACGGTGACTGGTGGTGGAACTACGGCGAGCACCCGTCCAGCCTACGTGGCCGGGTCGGCGGCCTTCTCACCAGGAGAAAACGTGCCGGAGGCGGGGCGGGGACTGGACAGGGGGTACTTTGGAAGTAGTTTTGAAGTATGACCATGACGGAAGTCAACATCTCCGAGCTGTCCCTGCATCCGCGCCGGGTCGTGGCCCAGCTCGAGCGGTCGGCGGAGCGGTCGGTGCGGATTCGCCGCCGGGAGAAGGATCAGCAGGATCTGCTGCTGATCACCGCCGAACGGGCGGAACAGGTGGTCGCCGCGGCGTCGGCGACCACGAAGATCTTCGTGGAGCTGCTGCGCCGCAGCGATCAGGCGGTCACCCTCGCCACCGAGGTGCTGCCGACCGCCTTCCCCTGGGTCCGGTACCTGCCGAAGGCGGATGTGCAGACCTTCGTGATGGAGCTGATCGAGACGCTTGAGCGCGCCGAATCCCTCGGCAACCCGGCGCCGGTCGCCATCCTGGTCGCGAAGTGGAAGCGGACCGCGGAGATCCACGCGGATCCCGAACTCGCCGCCATTCTCGGCCGGCCCGGCGAGGACCTCGGCGAAGTTCCGCCGCCCGGGCACCCGTGAGCCCGGCGACCGGCCGCGAACGGGCGATCCGGTTCGGCTGTGAAGGGTCCCTTCACGGACTCTGAGTCCGTGAAGGGACCCTTCACAGCTTTCAGCGCGTCCGGACGGCAGCCGGCGACAACTCAGGCAGCCACGCCCTGCGGGCCGCGGACGGACTGCGGCTGGGCCACATACGCGCCACGGTCGGCGATCCAAGCCAACGCGGCGTCGGCGCGCTCGCCGCGGACGCCCACGCGGAAGCGGGCGACCGGAGTGTCCCCGAGGCGAGTCAGGCCACCGCCGATGGTGGACAGCTCCACGTCGAAGCGGGTGGCCGCCTCCGGAAGCAAGGCACCGACCGTGGCAAAGCCGATCAGCACCACGTCGGCCGACCGGTCGTACTTGGCCGCCTGCGCCCGGCTCGTCTCGATCGAGGGCAGCACCGCCTGCGCGGTCCAGCTCGCCGGCGAGGAGATCAGGTCCAGCAGCGAACCCCGCTCCACCACGACGCCGTTGTCGAGCACCGCGACGTCGTCGCACACCCGGCGGACCACGCCCGCGTCCTGGGTGGTCACCACGACCGTGACACCCAGCTCCGCACGGGCCCGGTCCAGCACGGCGAGCACCGCGCCGGCGTCCTCGGGGGCGACCCCGGAGGTCGGGTCGTCGGCGACGAGCACGGCCGGTCCGGCGGCCAGCGCCCTGGCCACGGCGACCCGGCGGCGCTGCCCGTCGGTCAGCTCGCCCGGCTTCTGCCCGGCACGGGCGGTGAGCCCGACCAGGTCCAGCAGCGAGCCGACCCGGCTGCGGCGTTGCGGGCCGTCCACGCCGAGCTGTTCCAGCGGAGCGGCGACGTTCCCGGCGATGGTGCGCTCGGCGAGCAGCTCGGACTTGGCGCCGACGGCGCCGAGCCGGCGGCGGATCTCCCGCAGCCGGCGGCCGTCCAGGGTGCCGGTGTTGAGCCCGTCGAGCCGCACCACGCCGCGGTCCGGGCGCTCCTGCAGGGCAATGCACCGGGCGAGGGTGGACTTGCCGGAATCGGCCGGTCCCACCACGCCGAACAACGAGCCGGCCTGCACCTCGACACTCACGTCACGCAGGGCGGCGACTCGATTTCCGTTGAAAGGAAAGGATTTTGACACATTTTCGACAGTGATCACGAATATGCTCCAGGCAAGGGGCGCAGCACCGGTTCCGGGCGCACCAGGCGTCCTTGGATGACCGTCCTCAAAGGACGGTGTGGCGAATCGCGGAAAAGCGGATCAGGCGATGGCCATGGAGCGTCGACACGCACTTACCGTGCGGCGACCTTCGTCGACTACGCGGCGCCGGGTCAGCAGGAGCGGGCGGGCGAGCGTCTGCATCGGAAACGGCCTCCATCGGTCCTGGCGGTAGCACCTGCCCACCTTGCGGGTGGTTGCTGCGACTTCGGCGAGCCAGGTCTCTCAGTCGCTCGGGATGGACGTCTTCGAGTAAAGCCGATCCCACAGACTGAACGCAAGCACGTTGGTGCAGATCACACGAGTGGTCGCGGGCCGGTGGTGAAATCCGCGCCCGGCCTGCGGGGACCGGAAAGTTCCGCCACCGAACGGTCCGGCAGCCCGCGCTCACCCCGAGAATCCCTTGTGGACACTTGACAACCGCCTCGCACCGCCTTTTTCCTGCCGGGGATCACGCCAGCGACCGGATGAGCCTGCCCCGGGATAGTTCACAAAGATGAGCAAATCCGGTCTTCTTGGTACCGCTGTATCAGATACGCTCGTACCACCTCGGGAACGGAGAACGGCGGGTGCCTCAGCGGGTGGACCACGACCAGCGCCGCCGCGAGATCGCCGGAGCGGTCTGGCGGATCGTCGCGGATCGTGGGCTGGATTCCGTGCGCATGCGCGAAGTTGCCGCAGAAGCGGGCGTGTCACTGCGGCTGGTGCAGTACTACTTCGAGACCAAGCACAATCTGCTCGTACTGGCGCTGCGTTATCTCCGCGAGGACACCGAACGCCGGGCGCGGGAACGCATCGAAGGGCAAGCCGGCCAGAGCGCACGCGGCGTGCTGCGGGGCGTGCTCACCGGGCTGCTGCCGTTGGACATCGAGAGCGAGTTCGCACTGCGCGTGCGGCTCGCCTACTTCAGCCGCTCGTATCGCGAGCCGGGAGTGTTCCCGGACCGTGACATCGCGCTGGAAGACCTGGTCACGCACCTGCTCGAACAAGGCGAGCCGATGCCGGGCATCCGGCCGCAACACGAGGCGGACCTGCTGGTGTCCGGGATCACCGGCCTCGGCTTCGACATCCTGCGCGGCCGCCGGCGGACGACCGCCGTACTGGCCACGCTCGACTACCACTTGGACCGGATCTTCGGCCCCTGACCACCGCGGGTCAGACGTCGGCGGCGGCGATCCGGGCGAACGCGTGCACGTCGAGCTGTTCGCCGCGGCTGCGCGGGTCGATCCCGGCCGCGGCGAGCAGCTCCCCGGCGCGTTCCGCCGAGCCCGCCCAGCCGGCCAGCGCGGCCCGCAAAGTCTTGCGGCGCTGGGAAAACGCGGCGTCCACGACGGCGAACAGCCGAGCCCGGTCGACCGCGGTGACCGGATCGGTGCGTTCGAAGGACACCAGTGCGGAATCCACGTTCGGCACCGGCCAGAACACGTTCCGCGGCACCGGGGCGACCTTGCGTGCCGGTCCGTACCAGGCGAGTTTCACGCTGGGCACGCCGTAAGTGCGGCTGCCCGGCCCGGCGGCCATCCGGTCGGCCACCTCGGTCTGGACCATCACCAGCCCGCGCCGCAGCGATGGCAGCTCGGCGAGCAGGTGCAGCACGACCGGGACGGCGACGTTGTACGGCAGGTTCGCCACGAGCGACACCGGTTCCGCGGGCAGATCCGCGGCCCGCACGCGCAACGCGTCGGCACCGACCACGGACAGCCGTTCCGCCGCTTCGGGCGCGCGCTCAGCCGCCGTTTGCGGCAGCCGTGCGGCGAGCACCGGGTCGATCTCCACCGCGACGACCTGCGCGCCGGCGGAGAGCAGACCGAGCGTCAGCGACCCGAGACCAGGCCCCACCTCCAGCACGACGTCCCCGGGCCGCACCCCACCGAGTTCGACGATGCGGCGGACGGTGTTGGGGTCGTGCACGAAGTTCTGCCCGAGCTTCTTCGTGGGCCGGACGTCGAGTTCGTCGGCCAGCCCGCGGATTTCGGCAGCCCCCAGCAGTTCCACCACCGCACGAGCCTACCCACCACCGCCCGCGCCTCGACAACCCGGTAACGCCGTGAAGGGTCCCTTCACGGACTCAAAGTCCGTGAAGGGACCCTTCACAGCCTTCAGCTGTCCAAAGCCAACGGGACTCAGGCCTTGTAGCCGCAGCCCCAGGCGCTGTAGCCACCGCGGGCGGCGCGCACCTTCTCGGCCACCGCGATCTGCTGCTCGCGGGTGGCCTTGTCGGCGGTGGGGGCGTACTGGCCGCCGCCGTAGGCGTTCCAGGTCTGCTTGTCGAACTGGAGGCCGCCGTAGTAGCCGTTGCCGGTGTTGATCGACCAGTTGCCGGTCGACTCGCACTGCGCGATGCGGTCCCACACGCCGGTGTCGCCGATGGCGGGCTGTGGCGCCTGCTTGGTGCCGACCTTGATGATCTTCGGCTTGGGCGCGGTGACGACCTTCTCCGAGACATTCTCGCGAGAGACCTCTGCGCCGTTCTTCTTGGTGACCTTGTAGGTGACCACCTTCTTGCCCGGGGTACCCGGGTCCGCGACGCTCTGCTCGCCCTTGAGCTGCGTCGGGTCGTCGACCTTCTGCACCTCCGGGTCGATGGTCTCCTCCTGCTCGACCATCGAGACGCCCATCCGCGAGACGTGCACCTCGGCGCCGTCCTTGAGCGAGACGTCGAGACCACCGTCGATCGCGTCGTCCGGACCGAGGTTGAGCTTGAGGTCGGAGGCGAACTCCTTCGTGGTGACCGCGGTGGTGGTCACCTGGCGCGGCGCGTTGGTGCCGTCGTAGAGCGTGATGTGCTTCTTGGTCTTGACCTGCACCGTGGAGCCCTCAAGGGGCAGCGCGCCGGAGGAGGGCAGCGAGGTCCAGGCGCCCTGCGCGACAAGGTCGCTCATGCCGAGCTGCGTCAGCGCGTCGCCGAGGGTGGTGGCGCGTACCCACGAGGGCCGCTGCACGCCGTCCACGACCAGGTCCAGCTTGCGTCCGCGCTCAAGCTTGATGACGCCGCGGTCGCCGACCGCGGCCTGCGGGGAGGGCGAGAGCGAGTCGTGCTCGCCGACCGAGAGACCGGCTTCCTTGAGCACCTCGCCCACGGTGCCGCCGTAGCTGTGCACGGTGCGCTGCTGGCCGTCCACGTCGACGGTGATGCTCTTGTTCATCGCCAGCGCCGCGGCACCGCCGCCGCCGACGGTGACCATGACCGCGAGCACGGCGCCCTTGAGGAAGCGGCGCTTCCAGGTGCGGGTGGCCTCGCGCAGGCCCTCCTCCGCGGCGGCCTGCTTGGCCTGCGGCGTGGCGGTCGAGTCCTCGGCCAGCTCGTCGGGCAGGTACAGCGGCGGGAGCATGGTGGTCTCGGCGTTGATCAGCCGGATCAGCTCGTCAACGTCGACGTCGATCTCCGCCATCAGCATGTCGGCGTCGGGGCCGAGCGCGGTGAGCACGTCCTGCTGAGTCACATGCAGCTCGTCGGAGAAGTCCAGCTGCCCGTACGCGGTGTCTTCAAGCTCGCGGTCGAGGACCGCCACCGAACCCGCGGAGGAGAAGTAGTCGGGCTCCGCCTCGGGGCGTGCGCCACCCTGCCTGCTACCAGTCACCGGGTCGTTCCCTTTCCCAAGGCGACCGCGTGATCGCAGTCGCCTTTCGGTCGCGACGCATCCGAGGATGCGCCTCTCAAGTCCGACACCCCCAGCCAGCGCCATCGTCACGGTTCCGGGCCGTACCTGCCCCGGTTCCGCTTCCCCGACGTGCACTGACGTGACTGGTGGGCGTATCAGCCGGCATCCGCTGCGCGGTACCGACCGGCACGATCACGGGACAGTAACGGGTCTCGCGAGGTTGCGCAAACACCCCCCGGAGTGTCGTGACTTGAGTCACTCATCAGGTGGATGAACGGGCAGACCCGAACGTCGCAATCCGTGCAACCCGAAGTGACACAACGAGTTCACGTCACCGGGAGGCCGTACACCCGCTCGGCAGCGGATCGAACAGCGTTCGCCACTTCGTGCACAGCCTCGCCCCGCAGCGCCGCGAGCTGACGGACTGTGTAGGCCGTGCAGTACGGCTCATTGGGCCGCCCACGGAACGGGTGGGGCGTCAGGAACGGCGCATCGGTTTCGACGAGGAATTGGCCACGGGGCGCGATCCTGGCCGCTTCGTGCAGCCCGCGGGCGTTCTTGAAGGTGACTGTGCCGGCAAAGGACAGTACGTAGCCGTTGTCGAGACACTTGCGGGTCATCTGCTCGTCACCGGAAAAGCAGTGGAACACGACCGTCTCCGGCGCGCCCTCTTCATCGAGGATGCGAAGCACGTCTTCGTGCGCTTCGCGGTCGTGGATCATCAGCGTCTTGCCGAGCCGCTTCGCGAGGTCGATGTGCCAGCGGAACGCTTCCTGCTGGGCTTCGCGCGGCGCGTAGTCCCAGTAGTAGTCGAGGCCGGTCTCGCCGATCGCGACCACCCGTTCACTACGGGCCAGTCGTTCCACTTCGGACCGCTCCGGCTCGCCGAAGTCCTTGGTACGCGTGGGATGGAGCGCCACCGCGGCGTACACCCGCGGGTCCCAGGTGGACGCTTCGACCGCCCAGCGCGCAGCGGTGAGGTCGTCCGCGACGGTGACCACCCGGGCCACCCCGGCCCGCTCGGCGCGGTCGAGCATCGCGGTCACGTCGGCCGCGTCGACCGCACCACAGGCGTCGAGATGGGTGTGTGCGTCGACCACCGTGACGGGGAGCCGGTCCGGAATGGGAGGTAGTGCGCGCTTGTCTTCACCCATACCCACGAACCTAACCACCCGCCCCGGGCGCCTCACTCGCGCCCAAGGTCTGTGAAGGGACCCTTCACGGACGCTGCGTCTGTGAAGGGTCCCTTCACAGCTTTCAGTCGGTGACGATCGGGGCCCAGTCCGGGCCGGTTTCGCCCAGCTTCGGGTCCAGCTTGGTGAAGAGGGGGGTCGGCTTGGCCAGCGGACGGCCGATCTCGACGGGCTTCGACGCCCAGTGGGCCTGTTCGCTCGCATAGTCGCCGGTGAGGATCGGGTTGATCCGGCCGGGCACGTCGAGGTCCTCGACCTCTTGCAGCTCCGGCTGAGCAGCCCACACGCCGGTGCCGCCGAGCGCCTCGTGGACCTTCTGGGCCGAGTGCGGCAGGAACGGCGTCAGCAGCGTGTTGGCGTCGCTCACGACCTGCAACGCGGTGTGGAGCACGGCGTCGCGACGCTCCGGATCGTCCTTGAGCTTCCACGGTTCCTGATCGGACAGATACCGGTTGGCCGCGGTGACCACGCGCATCGCCTCCGCCGCGGCCAGCTTGAACCGGGAACGGCCCAGGTGCGCGCCGGCGGTGTCGAACGCCTGCCGGGACAAGGCCTTCAGCTCCTCGTCCGCGGGAGCGGGCTTGGCCGGCGCGGGGACCGCTCCGTTGTTCTTGTGCGCCATCGAGATCGACCGGTTGACCAGGTTGCCCCACTCGTTGGCCAGCTCGAAGTTGGTCCGGCGGACGAACTCGTCCCAGGTGAAGTCGGTGTCCTGGGTCTCCGGGCCGGCCACCGAGATGAAGTAGCGCAGCGCGTCCGGGCCGAACTCGCGCAGGAAGTCGTGCACGTAGATGACCGTGCCGCGGGAGGTGGAGAACTTCGAGCCGCTCATGGTGAGGAACTCGCTGGAGACGATCTCGTCCGGCAGCCGCAGCGCCCCGTACCGCCCCGGCTCACCGCCGCGGTCGCCCGTGCCGTTCTGGCCGAGCAGCAGCGCGGGCCAGATCTGCGCGTGGAAGGTGATGTTGTCCTTGCCCATGAAGTAGTAGGCGCGCGCGGCGTCGTTGGCCCACCACTCCTGCCAGGCATCCGGGGTGCCGTTGCGGCGAGCCCACTCGACGCTCGCGGAGAAGTAGCCGATCACCGCGTCGAACCACACGTAGAACCGCTTGAGCGGCTGTTCGCGCCAGCCGTCGAGCGGGATCTTCACGCCCCAGTCGAGGTCACGGGTGATCGGCCGGGGCCGCATGTCGTCGATCAGGTTGCGGGTGAAGTTGAGGACGTTCGGCCGCCAGTCGGTCTTGGTGGTCAGCCAGTCGCCGAGGGTCTTGGTGAAGGCGGGCAGATCGAGGAAGAAGTGCTCGGTCTCGACGAACTTCGGCGTCTCGCCGTTGATCCGGGACTTCGGGTTGATCAGCTCCGCGGCGTCGAGCTGGTTGCCGCAGTTGTCGCACTGGTCGCCGCGCGCGCCGTCGTACCCGCAGATCGGGCAGGTGCCCTCGATGTAGCGGTCGGGCAGGGTCCGGCCGGTGGACGGGCTGATCGCGCCGCGGGTGGTCTTCGGGACCACGTAGCCGTTGCGGTGCAGGGCGAGGAAGATCTGCTGGGTCACCTCGGCGTGGTTGCCGGTGGAGGTGCGGGTGAACAGGTCGTAGGACAGGCCCAGCCCGCGCAGGTCCTCGTCGATCTGGCGGGTGTACTTGTCCGCGGTCTGCTGCGGGGTCATCCCCTCCTTGTCCGCCTGGACGGTGATCGGGGTGCCGTGCTCGTCGGTCCCGGACACCATGAGCACCCGGTTGCCGGCCATTCGCTGGTAGCGGGAGAAGACGTCGGACGGGACGCCGAATCCGGACACGTGGCCGATGTGGCGGGGGCCGTTGGCATAGGGCCAGGCCACCGCGGTCAACACAGGGGTGCTCATACCTGTTTAGCCTACGGATGCGGCCTGCGCGGTGGTGCACGGGCCGGTCGCCACGCCGCGGGCTGTGAAGGGTCCCTTTACGGACGCTGAGGCTGTGAAGGGACCCTTCACAGCCCGCACGGGGGGCGAACCTGATCGGACTCGACCAGCGGCTCACCAAGACGCTGTCCGGTGGGCAGCGGCGCCGGCTGGACATCGCGATGGGCCTGATCCACTCGCCCGCGCTGGTCTTCCTCGACGAGCCCTCCACCGGGCTCGACCCGCAGAGCCGGGCCAACCTGTGGGAGCACATCCGCCGGCTGCGCACCGACCAGGGCGTGACGATCTTCCTCACCACGCACTATCTCGACGAGGCGGACGCGCTGGCCGACCGGCTGATCGTGATCGACGACGGCCGGATCGTCGCCGAGGGCACGCCGGATTCGCTGAAGGCCCGGGTCTCCGGCGACGGCGTGGCGATCGAGGTACCCATCGAGACCAGCGCGGCCGCCGCCGAGCTGGCCGGACGGCTCAGCGGCGCGCACGACCTCGAAGTCGACGGCGGCACGGTGCGGTTCCGGGTACCGCGCGGGGACACCGCGCTGCCTGAGCTGCTGCGTGCGCTCGACGGGCAGCGCATCCCGCTGACCGCCATGCAGGTCACCCGTCCGACCCTGGACGACGTGTTCCTGACTCTGACCGGCCGCTCACTGCGCGACGCCGAGGAGCAGCCTGCCGGGGAACCGGAGGTGTCCCATGCTGTCTGACATCTGGCTGATCTTCCGCCGGGACCTGACCGCCGCGCTGCGGAACCCTGCGTGGCTGCTGATCGGCATCATGCAGCCGCTGCTGTACCTGTTCTTCTTCGGGCCGCTGCTGGTCCGCGCGCTGAACGCGCAGGGGTTGTCCGATGTGGACGGCTGGATGGTACTCACCCCGGCATTGATCGCGCAGCTGGCCCTGTTCGGCAGTTCGTTCGTGGGCTTCGGCCTGCTGGCCGACTTCCGCTCCGGGGTGGTCGAGCGGATGCGGGTCACCCCGGTCAGCCGGGCCGCGCTGCTGCTGGGGAAGGTGCTGGCGAACGCGCTGCAGGCGGTGGTGCAGTCGGTGCTGATCATCGTGCTCGCCTACCTGGTGTTCGATCTGAACGCACCGGTCGCCGGGGTGCTGCTGATCGTGTTCCTGCTGGCGCTCACGCTGGCGTCCTGTTCGTACGCGCTGGCGCTCACGCTCAAGAGCGAGGAGTCGTTCCCAGCGCTGCTGAACGCGGTGCTCATGCCGTTGCTGCTGCTGTCCGGGATCCTGATCCCGATCACCGCGGGGCTGGCACCCAAGTGGCTGTACACGATCTCGCAGATCAACCCGTTCCGGCACGTGGTCGACGTGGAGCGCAACAGCTTCCGCGGCGACTTCACGATGGACGCGCTGTTCACCGAGAGCGTGGTGGTGCTGGTGATGGCCGTGCTCGCGGTGTGGTGGGGAACGCGCACGTTCCAGCGGGAAAACGCCTGATCACGCACACCGACACGCCGGGAAAGGTCACCTCGCGCGCCATCGCGGCACGTAGGGTGGCCTTTCACCCGTCGTGGGGCTTGTCAGGGGCGCGAATGACCGGACCGGAGAGCGAACGCGGGCTCACGCTCACACATCGTGAGCAGGTGCTCGATTGGTCAGCGGTACGAGCCGCCGAGATGCGGTTCGCGTCGGTGACCGTCAGTGAGAACGTGAACTGGCGTGCCACCGGCGCCGAGCGGATGGTGACCGCCGCGCAGGAGGCGGGCCTGCACACCGGCGCCCGGCACTACGCGCGGCCCGGCGCGGTCCACGACCAGGCCGAGCATTTCGTGCGCACGGCCAGCAGGCTCGGCGCGTTCGCCCCCGGTTCGCTCGCACCCGCGCTGGAGGTGGACGCCGAAAGCGTGGACGACCGGTTCGTCAAAGCGTGGATCAAGCACGTGCGGCATGCGGCACGGATCCGCCGGGTGCTGGTCTACGCCGGGCACGACTGGTGGTCGCGGCGGCTGAACCCGGACCGCTGGGCGGATCCCGACGTGGTGCTCTGGCTGGTGCGGCACAACGGGATCCCCGGCAGGCCCGGCTGGTTCCACGCGCGGCTCGGGTTGCATCAGCACGCCTACTCCGCGGACCTGCCCGGAGTGGGTGGGCCGGTCGCGCAGGACGCGGTGGTGTACCCGTTTACCCTCTCCGACCTGCTGCTCTGATCACTTTTCGCGCCGGCACCGCCCGGCCAAGGCTGTGAAGGGTCCCTTCACGGACTCTGGGTCTGTGAAGGGACCCTTCACAGCCCTTACCGACCGCGAAAGCGACAGGATCGGGTCACTTTTCCGGCAATTCGCCGAGGTACGCGCGCACAATGGCGCGATGCTCTCCCGTCCCCTGCGGATCGGCCTGTCGCCGGAACAGGTCGTGGTGCGGCTTGCCGCGTACGCGCGGAAGCACGACCTGGCGCAACCCGCCGCGGTGTGCGGTGAGTGGTTCGGCTCGCGGGCGGTAGTGGCGCCGTTCCTCGACGTGCGCGCCACGCCGTTCCCGGGTCCGGTCGGGGAGGCGCCCGGTGCGGGCGTCGGCGGTGGCTGGTTCGGGTACCTGGGCTACGACTCGGCCGATCCGTCCGGCCGCCGTGGCGCGCTCCCCGCGTCCGCTTGGGGCTGGGCGGACCATGTCCTGCGCTGGGACGCCGACGGGACCTGCCGGTTCGAAGTCCTCGAAGGCGGGCGTGATCCGGACGTCCTTTGGTCCACTGTGGAGCGAGCACTGGCGGTTCCGGCGTCGCTCACCTGGTCGGCGAGCCCGCTGCGCCGCCCGTCCGGGCACGAGCAGGCGGTGAAGGCGTGCGTGCACGAGATCGAAGCGGGTGAGCTGTTCCAGGCGAACGTGTGCGCGCGGTTCGTCGGCGGCTTCGACGGGGAGCCTGCCGCGCTGTTCGCCGAGGGCGTCCGGCGGCTCGCGCCGCGGCGAGCGGCCTACCTCGCCGGCGACTGGGGTGCGGTGGTGTCCCTGTCGCCTGAGCTGTTCCTGGCCCGGCACGGCCGCCGGGTGCGCTCGTCGCCGATCAAGGGCACGCTGCCGCGGCGCGGTCCCGAACACGACCGGAACGCCGACCTGCTGCGCCGGTCGGCGAAGGACGTCGCGGAGAACGTGATGATCACCGATCTGGTGCGCAACGACCTCGGCCGGGTGTGCCGGGTGGGCAGCGTGGTGGTGCCGGAGCTGCTCGCGGTGCATCCCGCGCCCGGGGTGTGGCACCTGGCGTCCACAGTGGAGGGTGAGCTGGCGGACGGGGTGACCGACGCCGGGCTGCTGGCGGCGGCCTTCCCGCCGGGTTCGGTGACCGGGGCGCCGAAGATCCGCGCGCTCGACCTGATCGCCGAGCTGGAACCGCGGGCGAGAGGCGTCTACACCGGAGCGGTGGGGGTGGTTTCGCCGTCCGCCGGGCTGGAGCTCAACGTGGCGATCCGGACCTTCGAGATCCACGACGGCACCATCGAACTCGGCGTGGGCGGCGGGATCACGGCCGATTCGGCCGGGGCGGCGGAATGGCAGGAGTGCCTGGACAAGGCTGACCCGCTCGAACAACTCCTGGCCACTCCGCCGGGGTGACCTGCCGGGGGTCGAGCACCGGCCTGCCGACCGTGCGGCGGGAACACAGCACATCGTGAGCGGGCGCGCTTCGGCGAGCGGGTACACGCCCCGCCACCCCGAGCCAGGTCGAACAACTTCTCACCACTCCGCCCTGGCTACCTACGCGAGTCAAGCACCGGCTTGCCGACCGTGCGGCGGGAACACAGCGTTTCAGGGGCGGCGGCGGGCTCGGGCGAACGGATTTACGCCACCCGCGACGGCCCGCCGCCGCGAACCAAGTCGAACAACCAACCACTCCACCAGAGCGGCCTACCTGCGCGGATCGAGCACCAGCACGCCGCCCCAAGCCAGGTCGAACAACTCCCGACCACTCCGCAAGAGCGGCCTACTTACGCGGATCGAGCAGCAACTTGCCCACCGTGCCACGAGAACGCAACGCCTCATGCGCGGCACGAGCCTCGGCAAGCGGATACTCACCGCCCGCGACGGCCCGCAATCCGCCGCCCCGCACCAGATCGAACAGCTCGGTCAGCGCGGTACCGAACACGTTGCCCGGCAACCGGAACACGTGCGGCAGCCACATGCCGGAGATCGCAGTGCTGTGCCGGAGCAGGCTGCTCGGCTTCACCGGTTCCGGCGCCTCCCGCCCGGCCATGCCGTAGAACGCGAGCCTGCCGAACGGTGCGAGCGCGGCCATGCTCTGGTCGGTCGTACGGCCGCCGACCATGTCCAGCACGATGTCCACCGACTTGCCGCCGTTGGCCTCGCGCAGGGTTTCGGTCAGGTTCTCCGCGCGGGAGTCCACCGCGACGTCGGCGCCCAGTTCGAGCGCCAGGTTCCGCTTCTGCTCGCTGCTGGCGGTGGCGATCACCCGGCCCGCGCCCCATGCCTTGGCCAGCTGCACCGCGATCGTCCCGACGCCGCCCGCCGCCGCGTGCACGACGACCGACTCCCCCGGCTCCAGGTGCGTGTTCTTGCGCAGCAGCACCCAGGCGGTCGCCCCCTGCACCAGCATGGCCAGCGCGTTGAGGTCGTCCACCCCGTCCGGCACCTCGAAGGTCGCGGCGACCGGGCCGACCGCGCGCTCGGCATACCCGCCACCGCCGTTGAGCAGCGAGACGACCCGTTTGCCGCCGGCGGTGCGGCCGACGACCTCGCCGCCCGGCACGAGCGGCAGCGTGCTCGGCGCGAGATAGCTGTTCTCCGCCTGGTGCGTGTCCGCGTAGTTCACCCCGATCCGGTCGACCTCGATCAGCACCTGGCCCGGACCGGGTTCGGGATCGGGTACCTCGGCCGGGGTCAGCACCTCCGGCCCACCGAACTCGGTCACCTGCACAGCACGCATCCAGCGGCCTCCTTCACAGCTCGTCGTGAGACATTCTGCCAGATGTCTCACCAAAGAAACACTCCGTGCTAACGTCTCACCATCGACACGCCGCTTGTTTCCCGTACCTCCCGCCCCGACGCCGTCGCGGCGTTCCGGCTCGCGCGCAGCCATTTCCTCGCCTGCCACCGGATCGACATGCGGGAACTGGCTGCCGAGCTGGGCATCAGCCGGGCCACGCTGCACCGCTGGGTCGGCAGCCGGGACCATCTGCTCGGCGAAATCCTGTGGGCGGAGGCCGCGGCCACGCTGGACAACGTGTCGTTCACCGGCCGCGGCGGCGAAGGACTGGCCGAGGCGATCGGCACCTTCGTGCACACGGTGAACACCTCGGCCCCGTTCCGGACCTTCCTGCGCAGTGAACCGGAGCGGGCGCTGCGGCTGCTCACCACGAAGGCCAGCCTGGTGCAATCCCGCACGATCGACAAACTGCGCGCACTACTGGCCGACGAGATCGCCGCCGGGCGGCTGCGCAGCCCGCTCCCCGTCGCGGACCTGGCCTATCTGCTGGTCCGGGTCGGCGAATCGTTCATCTACACCGACGTGATCACCGGCGACGAGCCCGACGCGGCCAAGGCGCGCACCGCGGCCCGGATGCTGCTGGAGGATCACTTCCGCGACGCGACAACCGCGTCGTAAAGCTCCTTTTTGGACACTCCGGCCGCCTCGGCCACCGCCGCGGCGGCGATCTTCAGCCGTTCCCCGCCGGCGACGCGGGCGCTGACCTCGGCGACGAGGTCCTCCACGCGAGCCTCGACGCGCGCCGCGCCTTCGAGAACCACGGTGATCTCGCCGCGTACCCCGTCCGCCGCCCATTCGGACAGCGAGGCCAACGTGCCGCGTTTGACCTCTTCGTAAGTCTTGGTCAGTTCCCGGCACACCGCGGCCCGACGCTCGCCGCCGAGTGCCGTGGCGGCGTCGGCGAGGGTCGAGGCGAGCCGGTGCGGCGACTCGAAGAACACGGCGGTCCGGCGTTCGGTGGCCAGCTCCGCCAGCCACTTCCCGCGCTCCCCCGGCTTTCGCGGGGCGAAGCCCTCGAAACAGAACCGGTCGCACGGCAGGCCGGACAACGCCAGCGCGGTGGTCACCGCGGACGGCCCCGGCAGGCAGGTGACCGGCAGCTCCTCGGCGACGCACGCGGCCACCAGCCGGAATCCGGGATCGGACACGCTGGGCATTCCGGCATCCGTGACGAGCAGGACGTTTTCCCCGCTGCGCAAGGATTCGAGCAGCTTGGGCAGCCGCGCGGTCTCGACGTCCTCGTAGAAGCTGACCACCCGCCCGGACGGCGACACGCCGAGGGCCGAGGCCAGCGTGCGCAACCGCCGGGTGTCCTCGGCGGCGATCACCTCCGCCGAACCCAATGCCTCGACCAGGCGGGCCGAAGCGTCCCCGGGATCGCCCAGCGGGGTAGCGGCGAGCACGAGCCGTCCGGGCGCAGAGATCATGCGGCCCAGCCTACCGACCGCTGCTACCCGATGTATCGGTCAGAGGACTTCGACTGTGTCCCCGGTGTGTGCCCGCAGCCGACCACGGGTGTCCAGCAGCAGCCGAGCACGCCCGATGAGCGTCGCCGGATCGTACTCGCGGTGCGAGGTCACCACCAAGGTCAGATCAGCGGCTTCGAGTGCTTCCTCCAGCCGGGATTCGCAGCGCACAGTCCGGCCGCCGACCTGCCAGGTGCCGACATACGGGTCATGGAACCGCACCTCGGCACCCAGGCGGTGCAGCTGTTCGGCGATCGGTTTCGCCGGAGTCTCGCGCAGATCGGCGATATCGGCCTTGTACGTGATGCCGCACAGCAGCACGGACGCGCCCGACAGCGCGTGACCGTGCCGGTCGAGCAGCTTCCGCGCGCGTCCGGCGACGTAGTCCGGCATCTGCGCGTTGATCTGCTGCGCCAGCTCGGCGATGCGGAACGAGTGGCCCAGCGACCGCACCCGGTGCGTCAGCAGCACCGGATCAACCGGAATGCAGTGGCCACCGACCCCGGGTCCCGGATGGAAGGTCTGGAACCCGAACGGTTTCGTGCTCGCACAGTCGATCGCGTCCCACAGGTCGATGTCCAGTTCCCGGCTGAACATCGCCATTTCGTTGACCAGCGCGATGTTCACCTGGCGATAAGTGTTCTCCAGCAGCTTCGCCAGCTCGGCCTCCCGGGTTCCCTTGGCCTGGTGCACAGACGAGACGAATTTGCCGTAGAACGCGGCCGCGGCGGCTCCGCAGGCGCCGGTGTGCCCACCGACCACCTTCGGGATCTTCCGCACCGGGTGCGCGGTATTGCCCGGATCGATACGTTCGGGCGAGAACGCCAGGTGGAAGTCCCGGCCCGCGAGGAGGCCGGACCGTTCGAGGATCGGACGCACGATCTCGTCGGTGGTACCGGGAAAGGTCGTCGATTCCAGCACCACCAGCACGCCCGGACGCAGGTTCGCGGCCACCGCCTCGGCGGCGGCGCGGATGGCACCCAGGTCCGGCTCCCCGTCCCCGGTCAGCGGGCTGGGCACGCAGATCACCACGGTGCCTGCTCGGCCCAGCACCCTGGGATCGGTGGTCGGCCGGAAACCGGCGCCGAGCATTTCGCGGACCTCGCCGCCGGAAATGTCGTCCACATGCGACGTTCCGGCGCGCAGGCCTTCGACCACCGACGGGTCGCTGTCCAGGCCGGCCACCGTCAGTCCCACCCGGCACGCCGCGGCGGCCAGGGGCAGCCCGACATAGCCGAGTCCGATGATCGCCAAGTCCACGGCGTTATTCCCTTTCGAGTGCGAGCGTATTCAGTAACCGGCGCGACGCTAGAGGCGGTTCAAGAAGTGATAGCCGGCGTACTCGGCGACCCGGCGCAGCCTGCCGATCCGGGTCGGCTGGGAACCAATTCGGTAAAGCCATTCCAGCCCGGCGCGGCGCCACACCAGCGGGGCACGCCGCACCTGCCCGCTCACCACGTCGAAAGTGCCACCCACGCCCATGTAGAGCGCTTCCGGATGGATTTCTCGGCATTGCGCGGCAAAAATCTCCTGCCGCGGCGAGCCCATCGCAATGGTCACGATGGCCGCTTCACTGTCCCGGATCCGCTGGAAGAGATCCGGCCGGTCGGCGTCATCGAAAAAGCCGTCCTGACTGCCGACGACGTCGACCTTCCACTCCGCGGTGATCTTCTCCCGCACCGCCTGCAGTACCCGCGGTTTCGCCCCGACGAGAAAGACTTTGGCCTGCTCCCGGCCCGCCCGCTCCATCATGCTCTGCCACAGGTCCACCCCGGCGATGCGGTCGAGGTCGACGCCGTACTTCCGGCGGATCGAACGGACTACGCTGATCCCGTCCGCGTAGGGGTAATCGGCCTGGTCCAAGACCGCGCGCAGAACGAGGTCGCGCCCGGCGGCGACGATCTTCTCCGCGTTGACCGCCGCGAGCATGCCGGTCCGTACTCCGTGCGGGCCGAAAAGGTCGTCGAGGAACGCGGACTCGTCCGGGTACCCCAACACCCGCACCCCGCGAATCGGGTAGCCGGGAACGCTGCTCATGCACGGACCTCCGGTTTCTGGAACTGGCGGATCTTGAACACGGCCTTCGCCGCGAGGAAACACAGGCCGAAGACGGCCAGGTAGATGACGAATCGGGAACAGAACGAGTCCAGCCCCTCTCGAACCAGCACGACGAGGGTGAACAACGTGCCGAAACAGAACGCCTTGGCCACCGCACCGCCGGACCCGTCCGCCCCGGCGCCCCGGTGAAGCCGGTCCAGCCCGCGAATGATCAGGCCGGCTGCGGCACCGGTGAGCGGCACCGCGAGCAGCCCGCCCATCAGATATGACGAGCCGATCATCGTGGGTGAGATGGTCAGCCCGGGACCACGGCCGAGCACGGCGCGGGAGAAGTAGTTGGCAGTGTTGAGCACCACCTCCGGACGGTCCGGCCAGATCGAGCGCGGAACGTAGACGGAGAAATCGCGGGCGATCGGCGCCAAGCCCTGGAATTCGATGGTCGAACGCCGTTCCAGGACGAGCGCAAGGTTCTCCCAGGGGGAAAGCGAATCGCGGGTCAGGTACAGGAAGTAGTAGAGCTGCCTCATCCCGGAGGCATGCAGCCCGTAGCGGGCCAGCGCGAGCAGGAACATTCCGGCCACGCCGAGGAAACCCAGCGGTATGAGCAGCTTCGGCTTGAGATACCCCTGCGCCAGGCCGATGAAGAGGAACAGGGCGAACGCCAGCGCCAGGTTGGCCCGGGTGCCGCCCACGGCAACGTAGCCGAGCAGGCCGAATCCGGCGGTGGCCGCCAGGAAGATCCACCAGCGCCGCACCCTCGGGCGCAGAAAGTACCAGATCAGCGCGGCGGGGATGAAGAAGTACGAGAACCGTTTGAGCGCCTGCCCGGACACATCCTTCGTGAACGCCTGGCTGTAGGTGTCCACTTTGAACAGAAGAAGCCCGTTCTGCGCGATGAACACCACGAGAGTGCCGACCGCGACCGCCGCCAGCAGCACCGCGGTCAGCCCGGCCACCCTCTGGTTCGCGGCAAACCACCGGGCGGGGCGGGGCGGCGCGGAAGCGGACCTGCGTGTCGAGCGGGCGAGGTGGTAGACGCCGTAGCACACCATCGGCAACAGCAGTGCGCCGGCCAGCGACGACGTGGACACGATCCGTTCACCGAAACCGACGACAAGCGCGACGGAAAGCGGGAACCCCAGATAGCAGGTGATCAGGAAAGCGACCGAGAAGCAGAAGTCGAAGCTGAATCGTTGCGCACGGAACTTTCGGCAGATCACCAGACCGAGCGTGGCGACGCACAGCGTCCACAACGCGGCCAGCAGAACCAGCTCACCGACCGGCATCGGATGCTCCCTCCGTCAGCGCGCGCAGCCAGCCGGGCACGCAGTTCTCGGGTGTGAAGGACAGTTGCGCCCAATCCAGCGCGGCGAGCTGCCGTCGGCTTCGCTCGACCTCCGCCGGGGTGATCCGGTCCTCGTGCACCAGCACCGGAACGTGCTGCCCGGTCAGATCTCGCAGGAACGGATTGTCCTGGCTGAGCACGAACGGCACCTGCGCGCGGATCAGCATGGACAGCGTCCCGATGCCCTGCTGCCGCCGGAAAATCAGGTAACCGAGATCGCATTCCGCCAGCAGGTCCGCGTACTGCCGGTAATCCAGCAGATCGGTGAGCAACCGGACGTTGCCCGGCGGGAACAGCCGGTGCGCCTCGGCCCGGATCGCGCGGAGATAGGTTTCGTTCCCAGCGGGATAGCCGCAGGGAAGGACGACCCGGGTCTGCGCGCCAAACCGTTCCCGCACTGCCCGCAACGCGGTGACGTGACGGTTGCTCGCGTCGCCGGAATTGCCGATCAGCACGGTCAGCGAGGATCCGGGCCGGAGCCGGGCGAGTTTGGCGTCCGGCCCCTGCGTCCGGCTTGGGAAATAGAGGACGGTGCTCCGGGTGCGCGGATGCCGGCGCCGGTAGTGGCCGAGATCGCCGGCCGTGCCGAGGACCCGGCCGACCCGCCCTTGCGCGATCCGCCGGAGCCGGTAGAACAGCGCGGCCCGCGGGCCGGCCGCGACCTCGTAGAGGTCCGCGCCCCAGATGTGCCAATGCGCCTGGTGCGGCCGGATCGCGCCGGTCAGCAGAGCCAGCCAGATCCGCGGGGAGAACTGGCCGTGCAGGAAGAAGGTGATGGTGCGGTCACGGCGCGCCGATCGACGCGCCGCGGTGGCCAGCTGCCGGCGATCGCGGTACCGGATCAGGTCCAGATTCGGGTACTCACCGGGCGACTCGGCGGAAACGACCCAGAACACCGGCCGGCCGGGCAGCTGGGCGGCCAGCACATCGTTGAAAAACCGCAGAACGGTCGTGTTGTGGTGCGGGATGTCCGAACCGAGTACGTGGATCATCATCGGCGTGCCTTCCGCCGCCACAGCAAGAAGACCGCACAGCACAGCGTGAAGTGGGCGACGTAGGTCACGAGGTAGGCCTGGGTCGCGCCCACCGCGCCGTGCGCGGGTATCAGGATCAGAGAAATTGTGCAGAGCAGGACGAACTGACTGACCTCGGCCAAGACGTAGAACCGCAGTGAAGCACGAGCCAGCACGAAGTACCCGAAGACGTAGGCGCCCACTTTCAGCACGTCTCCGCACAGCTGCCAGGCGAACAATTCCCGCATGGCGGTGAACTCGCCGGAGTACAGCATCGCGATCACCAGGTCACGGGTGAGCCACAGCCCGAGCGCGACCACGCCGGCCGCGACGAGCACGAACCGCAGCGCGCGGCCCACCTCGCGCGAAATCTCCCCGGCGTCACTGAGCCTGGACAGCGTCGGCAGCAGGTACAACGACAACGGCGCGGTGAGCAATTGCAGGTAAGAGTCGGAAATCTTGCTCATGCCCTGCCAGATGCCAGCCTCCCGCAGGCCGTGCGCGTCGGCCAGCAGGTGCCGCAGGAAAATATGGGCGGAGGGCAGCAGTGCCGCGGTGACCGCGACCATGATCGCGAATTTCCCGAGCCGACGGGCTGTCTCGGTATCCCACGACGGCCGCAGCATCCGCAGCGAGTCCCGATCGCGGTGGCGAAGGACCAGGTACGAGGGCACCACGGCCAGCGCGGGAAGCAGGCCGAGCCCGATCAGCGCTCCGGAATACCCGCCGAGCACCCCGCAAATCCAGTACGCGCTCGCACCGAGCACGCTGCCACCGATGACCGACAACGCGGTGCCAGTGGCATCACACCGTCCTTTCAGGATCGACTGATACAAGCTCGCGTATGCCAGTCCGAATTGGACCACCGCCAGCGCGCGTACCGTCCCGGCGAAGCCATCCCTGCCGAAGAGCAGCAGGCCGATCGGGTCCGCCAGTACGAGCAGTGCCACACCGACCAGCAGCGAGCAGCCAAGCACCACGGTCGCCGACGTGCCCAGCACCCGGCGCCTGCCGTCCTCGGGCAATGCGGCGACATACTTGGTGACACCGTTGTATATGCCACCGCCGGCGAACGTCGTGAGCACGGTGACGAAGGTGAGCAGGTTCCCCGCTAGCCCGACGCCGACCGGCCCATAGGACACCGCGAGCAGCTTCATCACCAGCAGGCTCGCGGCCAGCTTGAGGACGGTGGACACCGCCGTCCAGGCCGCCACCCCGGTCAGGGACTTGGCCCGCACGGCGGCAGGGTCAGCCAAAGTAGCCGAGCACGGCGTCGATCACGGCGCGGTGCTGCTCGTCGGTCAGGTTGTAGAACAGCGGCAGCCGGACCAGCCGTTCACTTTCCGTCGTGGTGCAGACGTCTTCGCCGTGGAAACGGCCGAACCGCAGGCCCGCCGGGCTGCTGTGCAGCGGGACGTAATGGAAGACAGTCAGGACACCGCGGCCTTTCATGGCGTCGATGAAGTCGTCGCGATGGCCGGCGTCCCGCAGTTTCAGGTAGAACATGTGTGCGTTGTGCCGTACCCCGGGGGGAATCCGCTGGACCTGCACGGTGCCGTTGGCCGCCAGGTGCCCGAACGCGGCGGCGTAGCCGTCCCAAAGCTCACCGCGTCTGCGGTCGATACGGTGCGCGGATTCCAGCTGGGCCAGCAGGTACGCGGCCTGCAGCTCGGACATGAGGTAGCTGGAACCGAGATCCCGCCAGGTGTACTTGTCCACGTCCCCACGCCAGAACTCGAGGCGGTTGGTGCCCTTCTCCCGCAGGATTTCCGTACGCGCCACGAATTCCGCGTCGTTGACCAGCAACGCGCCGCCTTCGCCACCCGCCGTGTAGCCCTTCGTTTCGTGGAAGCTGAAACAACCGAAATGGCCGATGGTGCCCAGCGCCCGGTCGCGATGGGTCGCGAGCATGGCCTGTGCCGCGTCCTCGACCACCCAAAGCCGGTGCTTCCGCGCAATGGCCATGATCGTGTCCATGTCACAGGCCACCCCCGCGTAGTGCACCGGCACGATCACGCGGGTGCGCTCGGTGATCGCCGCCTCGATCTTCCGCTCGTCGAGGTTCATCGTGTCCGGCCGGACATCGACGAAAACGATCCTCGCGCCACGCAGCACGAAGGCGTTGGCCGTGGAAACGAAGGTATAGCTGGGCATGATGACCTCGTCGCCCGGTCCGATCCCCAGCAGGAGGGCAGTCATCTCCAGCGCCGCTGTGCACGACGGGGTGAGGAATGCCCGGCGAGCGGAAAGCTCGCGCTCCAGCCACGACTCGCACGCGGCAGTGACGCTGCCACCGCCTGAGAGCCCTCCACTGCGCACGACCCTGCGCACATAGTCCATTTCGGTTCCGACGACCGGCGGGCTGTTGAACGGGATCATCGATACATCCACCGGGCCTTCGCGGACACGACACCGCCGTGTGCCTGATAGCAACGGATTGCGGCCAGGTTGCCCGGTTGGGTGACGATGGTGAGCCTGCGCACGCCACGCGCCGCACACCAGTGCTGGGCAGCGGCCACCAGTCGCCCGCCGATACCGCGCCCGGTCCACCCCGGCGCCGCTGCCAGCAGGCCCACCCGCGCCGAATCTTCGCCAGTTCGGCGTACCGTCACGTACCCCGCGATGTCCCCGTCCTCGCGCACCAGCAGGCATTCGTCGTCGTAGCTGCCGTGCACGGCGTTTTCCAGCCATTGCCGGTAGAAATCGTCGCGCTGCGCCTCGGTGTACCAGGGCGGGCGGAAGCGACTGGTCCGGAACACTCCGGGGACGATCTCCCGCAGCCGGGGAATGTCGGCCGCCCCGGCGGGCACGTGGTCACTGCCGGTTTTCCCCGGAACCGGCAGCACGAAATCCACCGCGCCCTCGACGTCCCGGAAACCCAGCGCTTCCAGCGCGGCGGCGGTCCCCGGCCGATCGGCGCCGATCTTCGCCTCCACGACGTCGAACCGCCGCAACGCGGGCAGTGTCAGCGGACCGGCTTTCGCGGAAAAGACCAGGCGGGCACAACGCATGGCGAAGAACTCGCTCGCCCAGTCCAGCGGGACCACCTCGGCGTGCACCCCCATCAGAGGCGCACCACGCCGGACTCCGGCACCGCGAGCACGCGTTCGTAGACCTCTGCGATGCGGTCGGCCGTCCGGCCGTCCCAGCGCTCGGGCACCCGCCCGGGCTTGCCGCCCCCGTCCAGTACCGCGAACGCGGCCGCCCTGATCGCCGCGGGGTCCGTGCCGACCAGGGTGTTGGTCCCCTGCTCGACAGTGATCGGGCGCTCGGTGTTCTCCCGCAGGGTCATGCACGGGACACCCAGCGCCGTGGTCTCCTCCTGCAGACCCCCGGAATCGGTCAGCACGAGGCGGGCCCGCATGGTCAGGGCGAGGAATTCCAGATAGCCGGCCGGCGGCACCAGCAGCAACCGCGGTGCGCGTTCCCGTGCGGCCTTGAGCCGTGGCCTGTCCAGCATCGCCCTGGTACGCGGGTGGCTGGGGAAAACCACCGGAATCCGCGCGGACAGGTCGATGATCGCGCCGAGCAGCGCAAGCAACCGCTCTTCGTTGTCCACATTGGATGGACGGTGCAGGGTGCACAGGGCATACCCGCCGGGCACCAGCCCGGCCGGTACCGGCAGCCGTTTCGCCCGCGCCGCGAACCGCAGGAGCGTGTCGATCATGACATTCCCCACGTGGTGCACCCGGTCCTCGCCGATCCCTTCGCGCCGCAGATTGCCGAACGCGTCTTCGGAGGGGATGAGCAGAACCTCCGCGAGGTGATCGATGAGCACCCGGTTGAGCTCCTCGGGCATCGCCCGGTCGTAGCTGCGCAGCCCGGCTTCCACGTGGGCGACCGGAATTCCGGACTTGGCAGCGGACAACGCGGCCGACAGCGCCCCGTTGGTGTCACCCACCACAGACACGAGCGAAGGACGGTGGGTACGCAGCGTCTCCGCCAGACCGAGCACGACCTGTCCGGTCTGCTCCGCGTGACTACCGGTACCCACGCGCAGGCGGACGTCGGGCGCGGGCAGGCCCAGCTCGCGGAAGAACACGTCACTCATGTCCGCGTCGTAGTGCTGTCCAGTGTGGACGACCAGTTGCCGCAGCCGCCCCCGCCGGGCAATGGCCCGGTGAATCGGGGCTACCTTGACGAAATTGGGACGCGCGCTGACCACGTGCAGGACCGTGGGCGCCATTAATTCATTTCCTCCGCAATAACCGAGCAAGCCTGGATAATTCGCCGTATAGATGATTTCGCGGATAGCTCCAGCTTCGGACGGCTGATTCGGACGATCAGGAACCTACAACGTCACCGGATACGGAAAAAGTACCAAAAAGTTCGTAAGAACGGGCAAAATCCCTGCGCTGGCGCAGAATTCTCCGATCCGGAACCGGGCACCATTCATTGTCCGGTGACCAGTGTCACCCGAAAGGTTGACCCGAATGGATCAACGGGGCAGTGGTCCCCCGTCTTCAGCGGACGGTCAGGACGGGCGGTTGTCCCGGCGGCCGCGAACCGCCCGGCAGGGTCCGGGCGCGCTTCGGCACGTAGTATCGGGCCCCGTGACCGCACTGCTGACCCGTGCCGACGACGAAAGCGCGCGGTCGGGATCGGTCGGCACGCTGCAGCCGCCGACCGACCGCGAGGCCGCCCTGCTCGGCCGCGGGATGCCCACCGACCGGCTCCGCGGCTGGATCGTCACCCTCGTGCTCACCGCGATCGGCGCGGTCGTCCGGCTGCAGAACCTCGGGCTGGCCACGGACAAGGGCACGCCGGTCTTCGACGAGAAGCACTACGTACCGCAGGCCGCGCAGATGCTGCGCAACGGCGGGTACGAGGACAACGCCGGGTACGAGCTGATCGTCCACCCGCCGCTGGCGAAGGACTTCATCGCGTTCGGCGAATGGCTGTTCGGCCACAACGCGTGGGGCTGGCGGATCATGGCCGCGGTCGCGGGCACGATCATCGTGGCGCTGACCGTGCGGATCGCCCGGCGGCTGACCCGTTCGACGCTGCTCGGCGGGATCGCCGGCGTGCTGGTGATCTGCGACGGCGTGCTGCACCTGCAATCCCGCATGGGCATGCTGGACATCTTCATCGCGCTGTTCGTGCTCGCCGCGTTCGCCTGTGTGCTCGCCGACCGCGACCAGGTACGGCAACGGCTCGCGGTGGCGGTGCGCGGGGGCTGGATCGACGAATCGCAGTGGGGCCCGAAGCTCGGCTTCCGCTGGTGGCGGTTCGGCACCGGGCTGATGATCGGGCTGACCTTCGGGGTCAAGTGGTCCGCGCTCTACTACATCGCCGGGTACGGCCTGCTCACCGTGTTCTTCGACGTGGCGGCCCGGCGCGCGGCCGGGGTGCAGCGGCCATGGCTGGGCACCATCCGGCGCGACGTGCTGCCCGCGCTGTGGGCGATCGTGGTGGTGCCGCTGCTGATGTACCTGGCCTCGTATTGGGCCTGGTTCGCCAGCGAAACGGCCACCGACCGGCACTACACCGAGATCAAGAACGTCGCCTCCGGGATGTTCGGCTGGCTCCCGCCCGCGCTGCGCTCGCTCGGCGACTACACCGCCAACGTCCTGCATTTCCACGAAACCCTGCTGACACCCAAGAACAATCCGCATCCCTGGGAGTCCAAGCCGTGGACCTGGCCGATGGGCCTGCGCCCGATGCTCTACTACTACGACGGCTCGGTAACCGGCTGCGGTGAGTCCCGCTGCATCGGCGCGACCATGCTGATCGGCACGCCCGCGATGTGGTGGCTGGCCGGGCCGGTGCTCGGCTGGGGGCTGTGGCGCTCGATCTTCCGCGCCGACTGGCGTTACGCCGCGGTGCTGGCCGGGTACTTCGCGGGCTACCTGCCCTGGTTCACCAACATCGACCGGCAGATGTACTTCTTCTACGCCACTCCGCTCGCCCCGTTCCTGGTGCTCGGGCTGGTGCTGGTGCTCGGGCAGATCCTCGGCAGTGCCAGACGCGGGTTCGAACGCCGGGGCACCGGTCTGCTCGTGGTCGCCCTCTACACCGGGCTGGTGGTGGCCAACTTCGCCTGGCTGTGGCCGATCCTCAACGGTATCCCGATCACCGACGGCCATTGGCAGGCGGAGATGTGGCTGCCTTCTTGGCGCTGACCGTGGCACTGAAGTAGGCACCGGGCGGCACACCGACCGCCCGGTGGAACGCGGCCACGAACGCGCTCGCGGTCGCGTAGCCCACCCGGTGCGCGACCGTGGCCATCGGCAGTCCGGCGGCCAGCAGCGGCAGCGCGGCACGCAACCGGACCTGGGTCCGCCAGGTCCCGAAGGTCATCCGGCAGTCCCGCACGAACGCTCGCGCCAGCGTCCGCTCGCCTGCCCCGACGACCCGGCCCAGTTCGGCCAGCCCGCGGTGGTCCGCAGGGTCGGCGAGCACCTCGGCCGCGACGTCCCGGGCCCGCGGATCGACCGGCATCGGCACCGTGATCGTGGTGACTTCGAGTGGTTCCAACAGGTCGAAGGCCACGGCCTCGGCCCGCTCGCGTGGTTGGGCGCCCAGCTCGCCGGTGGACAGGTACTCCAGCAGCTCCCGAAGCAGCGGGCGCACGGTCACCAGCCGCGGCTCGGGCCAGCCGACCGGGCACCGGTCCGGATCGGCGTAGATGCCGCGCAGCTCGGCCTGCCCGATCGTGCCGGTGCGGTGCCACACGCCGGCGGGCAGCCACAGCGCGCGGGTCGGCGGCAGCACCCAGTGCGCGTCTTGCACGGTCACCGCGGCGACCCCGCGCGCGGACCAGATGAGCTGGTGCACCGGATGCTCGTGCCACGGGAACCAGGCGCCGGCGGGCAGCGGAAGCTCGCCGATCAGCATCGCCCCGGCGTGACCGTAATCGAACATAAAGTGGCAGCCTATCGACTTCCGGTCACCACCGCGGCCACCTAACGTCGGGAACATGCCAGTTCGCTCGCTACCCACCCCGGACCAAGGCTGTGAAGGGTCCCTTCACGGACTCAGCGTCCGTGAAGGGTCCCTTCACAGCATTCGCGGTCGAGCGGGGCTCAGCGGGGTGTGTGGCGCGGGACGATCTGGGTGACGGGGCCGTCGGTCGACTTTCCGGCCCGGCTGAGCCAGCCTTCCACCTCACGGCGCACGGCGTTGAGCGTCGGACGGCGGCGTGGCTCCGGGTCGAGCGAAGCGGCGAGGATGCGGGCGTGCGCGGACCGGCGCGGCAGGTGCGACACCGGATCGGCGCGGGCGGCGGCCATCAGTGCGGCCATCGGCGTCTCGCGGGTACCGCGCGGCGGCTGCCCGGAGAGCGCGTAGCTGACCGTGGCGGCGAGCTGCCAGGCGTCCGACGCCGGGCTCGCCGGGGCGCCCATCGCCTGCTCCGGCGCCACGAAATCCGGGGTGCCGATCATCATGCCGGTGGCGGTCATCTTCGCGTCGCCCTGACTACGCGCGATACCGAAGTCGATCAGGTGCGCCATGCCGGCCGGATCGAGGATCACGTTGGACGGCTTGAGGTCGCGGTGCAGCACGCCCTTCTCGTGCGCGGCGGCGAGCGCACCGGCCATAGTGGCCCACAACCGCCCGGCGGCCACGTCGTCGATCGGGCCCTGCCCGTCGACCACGTCGGCGAGCGGGCGGCCCTCCAGGTACTCCATGACCAGTGCGAGCCCGTCCGGCTCCTCGACGAGGTCGTAGACCCGCACGCAGTTCGGGTGGTTCACCACGGCCAGCGCCCGCGCCTCGCGCTGCATACGCTCCGCCGTGTCGTGGTCGGGCGCGTGCGCGATCTTCAGCGCGACCGTTCGGTTCAGCTGAGTGTCGACGGCTTGCCAGACCGTGCCGAAGCCACCTTGACCGAGCCGCCGGGTACGCCGGTAGCGGCTGCCACCGGCTCCGCGGGACCCGGGTGGCGGCGGGACCGGCCCCGGCATGGCGGCGAGCTGCCCCGGCGGCTCCGGTGGAGCAGAGAGCGAGGTGGCCGGGTAGGGCTTGCTCACCGGCGGCGGCTCCCGGCGCGGGGGCGGCTCCTCCCGGCGCGGCTGCGGCCGGTTGATCACCGACCAGGGCGGTGGCCCGACCATCGCGACCGGAATCAGCCCGAGCACGCTGAAGGGCAGGAACCCGAGCCAGAAGTGCACCGCGACGTTGGCCGTCATCCCGACACTCGCCAGCACCAGCACCACGAACGGGATCCAGAAGAACCGCGCGGGCCACTTCGGGCCGCGGCGGAACGCGGTCCGCGCCTGGAGCATGACGAACAGCAGCGAGCCCGCCGGCAGCACCGTCAAGGCCAGCAGGTACAGCGCGTAGGAGAGCTTGAGGCCCTGGGGGTAGAGCAGCGTCTCGAAAACGTTCGGGCCGCCGCCGAGGTAGGTCTTCTGCACCCCGACGAACGTGCAGAATTCCTGGTTCAGCGTCTGCGTCTCGGACGCCGAAAGCCAGGTTATCGCACCCCTCACCGCACCCTGGAACAGCTGGGAGACGCCGGAGGACAGCAGCCACGGCAGCACCAGCACACTGACGACACCAATCAAGCCGAACACGCTGAGTGTGGTGGCGTCGTAGCGATTGCCGGTGCCCTTGCGGACCAACGCGACGATCAGCGCACCCAGCGCCGGGATGAGCGCGACGAGCGCACCCGCCGTAGTCGTCGCCCACACCCAGTCACCGGGGCAGAAGCCCGGCCCGAACAAGGCGTGCGCAAGCGAGAGCAGCGCGCTCGCCAAACCCGTCACTACTGGTGTCCCCTCGTTCTCGGTACCGCTCCGGGTGCCGCCGTGCGGCCCGAATCACCCGGTCAAGCTTAGGACGCATCGGGGTTCGGCGGGGTTGCCGGGGCAGGACGGCAATATCCGCAGGTCACGCGCATTGCATGACATCCTCCCCGGAGGCGATCTCGATCATGCTAGGTTCGGCGGCCCCGCTCGCCCCTCGATCCTGTTCGGAGCCAACGGAGTGACTCAGCCCGTTCCACCGGCACTCGACGACAGCACCCGGTATCTGGCCGCCGGCGCGCACCTGGACCGCGTGTTCGCGGAGAACGCGGTGCGGGAATTCCTGGTCGAGCCGACCCGGCAGATCCCGCCTTCGCAGGGCGTGGACACCGCCACCGTGCTCACCGAGGCACTCGCCGCTCGCACCCGGCGCAAGTATCGGGACGGCGCGCTGATCCTGCTCGGCCTGGTCTTCCTCGTCTTCGGCTCGGTGACCGGGCAGGCCGCGGGCTGGATCGCCGCGGCCGCGACCGGGTATGCGGTGCGGACCTGGCTGCGGGACCGCGACGGCAACCGGATGCATCGGCTGCTCGGCCTGGCGAAGATCTGCGCGCTGCTACTGGTGACGGCGGTGGCCGGACTGTTCAGTCTCGCGACCTTCAGCTTCGGCCCCACGCTGGGCGGCTTGTTCGAGAGCCACCGCAGCTACAGATACGAGTACGGTGACGACTACGGCTCGGACGGCTCCCTGTTCACCGTCGCCTGGCTGATCGCGCTGCTGTGCAGCGTGCTCATGCTCGTCATCCTGATCGCGGACCGGATGGTGGTCTGGCGGGTCACCACGGGCTACTTCGGCCGGCGGGCGCGCTTTCCCGGCCAGATCGGCCCGCCGCCCACGGACCGGATGTCGCTTTCGCTCGCCCCGCAACGTTTCCGGCAGCAGCTGGCGCGACACCGGCTCGGCAGGCAGTCGTCCGCACCCGACGCCGCCTGGGTGCCGGTGACCGTCTTCCGCGGGCGGAATCCCTTCGTGGGTGCCGGAGAGAGCACCACTCCGTGGTCGATGGCGATCCCGCTGGAGCCGAGCGGAACTGCGACGACCGACGAACCACTGACGGTGGCGCGGCTTTACGAGTGCGTCGCGGGCAAAATGAAGGACCTGTGCGAAACCGGGACGCTGTCACCGGACCAGCGGCTGCGCGACCTGCGAATCGAGGGCGCCGTCTTCGTGCCCGCCGAGGAACTGCTCGACCATCTGCACCTCCCCGAGGCGCCGGCCTATCTCCGGCGGCTGGAGCTGCCGCCGGAGACCCACCTGCCAGCGGCCGAGGCGAACCGGATCTTCGAACAGCCCCGGGAATGGTCGCGCTACTACCTGAGCATGGAGCTGGAGACCTGGGACCGGGAGCTGGTCGTCTCTGCGTTCCTGCATGCCGCGATCGACCGGAACGCGCTCTACCTGGAGTGGACGCCGTGCGTGCTGGCACCAATCGCCCAGCGGTACCGGAACGTGGACAAGATGGTGCGGGGCGGTCCACGTCCGCTCGGCGAAGGGGTGCTGCGCTGGCTGATGCTGCCCGGCACCGCATTCGGCCGGCTGGTGAACGCCTGCCGGATGCTCTCCCCGCTGCCGTACGGCGGCTACCAGCTCAACGCGGACCGGTACGGCACAGCGCAGACGCTGCGTGAACTCGCCGCGATGCCGGAGCCACGCGACTACTTCCAGGCGGTGGACGCCCAGCGGTACACCAAGCTGCTGGAGAGCAGGCTGGTGCCCGCGATCGTGGAAATCCTGCGTGCGCACGGGCTTTCCAGCGTCGCCTTCGAGCAGCAGATCACCATGATGACCAGCAACAAGGTGACCATCAACGGGAGCAACAACGCGCCGCTGCTGTTCGGCGGCACCGTGCACGGCGACGTCACCGGCACGTCTGCCACGGGAGGGAAACCGTGACCGAACCAGGCAACCACGTGCACATCTCCGGGGACAGCAACGGCCCGATGATCTTCGGCGGAGTGGTGCACGGCAATGTGAGCGGCGGGACCGGAAACACCGGGGAAACCGAAACCGCGGCCGAACTTCGCCGGCTGGTGGCCGAACTGCTCGTGCTCGTCCGCGAAAGCGAAGTCGCCAAACGGGAAGTCATCGAGGACAACCTCGAAGAGCTGGCGGACGCGGCCGGCTCCGAGGTGGACCCGGCGGTGCCGGTCAGCCGCTGGGAGAAGGTGCAAAAGCTGCTGAACGGCACCGCGGAGCTGGCCGGGCTCACCGTCCGCATCTCCGAGCAGGTCACCAAGCTGTGGCCGGACTGACCTGCACAGCGCCGGTCCCGGCGCGATGATAGGGACGAATCCTGGTCATCGACGTCGAAGGAGACCTCGTGGGCGCGTACGCGGAAACCTACCGGCGCAGTCTGGACGACCCGGAGCAGTTCTGGCTCGAAGCAGCGAGGACGATCGACTGGACGAAGCCGCCCACCCGTGCGCTGGATTCCTCGCGTGCTCCGTTCCACCGGTGGTTTCCCGATAGCGAGCTGAACACCGCGTACAACGCGCCGGACCGGCACGCCGACGGTGGCCGCGGTGAGCAGGCCGCGCTGATCTGGGACTCGCCGGTCACCGGTCAGCAGCGCCGCTACTCCTATCGGGAGCTGCGCGACGAAGTGGCGACCTTCGCCGGTGCGCTCGCCTCGCTCGGGGTCGTCCGTGGCGACCGCGTGATCGTGTAGGGCGTGGTGCGCGACGCGGACGGCCACGCGGTCGCGCTGGCCTGGTCGATGGGCGCGATCTACGACATCCGCGCCGACGACGTCTGATGGACCGCCTCCGACGTCGGCTGGGTCGTCGGCACTCCTACATCGTGTATGCGCCGCTGTTGGTGGGTGCGACAACCGTGCCGTACGACAAGAAACCGGCTGGGTGATTATACGAAAAGACTGGCAACGTCATGAAGGCTGGCTGACAAGGCGCTCGATCTCGTCTCCGCGACGGGCGAGCCGGGTTGAGTTCACGTCGGGCACCGTCGTCCGTGCCTTCTCGATGACGCCGCGTGCCGCGTCCAGTTCTCCCGCCCATGCGTAGGACTCGGCGAGCCATGTCCGGTAGTAGAACTATTCAGCCGTCGCTAGGTAGACATCCGAGTCTCCCCGGCTGAACACCCCCGTTCGGGGTGAGCTTCGTTGAACCCTGCCTTTTTCCTCCCGTACTGTGATCGGTTGACCACAGAAGGGGGACCCATGGGGTTCACGACAGTGCCGGACGCCCTGAGAGCGGCAGGCCGCAGCGCGAGCGCCGCGATGGAGGCGCTGCGCAGCGCGGACTGCGGCACGCCGGTCAAGGCGGTGGCGGGGGCATTGCCAGGGTCGACGGCTGCCGGAGAATCGTCCACGTTCGCAGCCGATTGGAAGGCGACGCTCGACTCGTGGTGCAGCGATGCCGGCCAGCACGCGGCGGCCTTGGACACGGCAGCGAGCACCTACACCGCCGCGGACGGCAACGCGCGCGCAGCGCTGCCGGATCCGCACTCGATGCACGGACCGCGCTGATGGTGTCGATCAGCGACGTGAAACGGTGGAACCCGGCGACGCTGAACGAGGCTGCGACCACCGCGCAGCAGCGCGAGCAGACCCTGATCCACTCCGGAGACGACTACGGCAAAACCATGCCGATCGAGGGCTGGACCGGTGGCGCGGCCGACGACGCGCTGTCAGCGCACCGGCTGCTGATGTTCCGTCTCGAGAAACTCGCGGCCAACGCCAACGTCGTGCACAAGGCCCTGATGCAAGCCTCCGACGCCATCCCGCCGGTGCAGAACGCCATCCATGCAGCCGAAGAACTCGCCCGCAAATACGGCTACTCAGTCGACGACGCGGGCGGCATCATCGACGCCTTTGCCGGCCGGGAACCCTCTCCGGAGATGCATCCCGAGGACCGCGCGCGAGCACGCCAGCAAGTCGCGGACGACCTCGCCCAGGCCCTGCGGACAGCAGAGGACATCGACGTCGACCTCGCCACAGTGCTGCGCCGTGCCGGACAGGGCGAATTCGGCTCCGGCAACGACGCCACCGTCGCCGCCGCGGCGGCAGCGGCCGAGATCGCGAACCCCGGACTGACGTTGCCCGAGCCGCCGCCGAACGCGACGGCAGCACAGAACGCCGCCTGGTGGGCCACCCTCTCGCCCGCCGGGCAGGGCATCCTGCTGCGCGACCATCCGGACTGGCTCGGCAACCGCGACGGACTCCCCGGTGCGGTGCGATCCCAGGCGAACACGGCCCGGCTGCCGGGCGAACGAGCGCGGCTGGCGCAGGAACAGGCGGGGGCGCAGAGGATGGTGGACGCTGCGAAGGCGGTGTACGACCCGTCCGGGGGCGTGATGGGGGCGGCCCTGACCCGCTTGCAGGAGGTGAACGGCAAGATCGCCGCACTCGACGCCGTCCAGACCACGATGGGCAAGGGGAACCGGCAATTGCTGTTCCTGGACACCACGCATCCCCGGGTTGAAGCGGCTATCGCGGTCGGCAACATTGACACCGCCCGCAATGTAGCGGTGTTCACTCCTGGGTTCACCACGACTGTGAACGGCGACCTCGCCCAGTACGACAGAAACATGGACGACCTGAGGAACAACGCTCACGACATCGAGCGTCGGCATGGTGGTGGGCCGACGGCGGCGGTGACCTGGATCGGGTACCAGGCTCCGCAGTGGGACGGGATCGGAGACCCGGGCCAGTCGGTCCTCGCGCCGCCCGCAGCGCAAGCCGGAGGGGACAGCCTCGCCAAGTTCTACAACGGGATCGGCGCCGGGCACGACGCGTCCGGCACGCCGCTGCACTTGACCGCGCTCGGCCACAGTTACGGGTCCACGACCACTGGGTACGCCCTCGGCCACGACACCCCGGTCCAGGACGCGATGCTGTTCGGCTCCCCGGGCCAAGGCGCAGAGCACCTCAAAATCCCCGAAGGCCGCCTTTACTCCGAACACAACGCCGGGGACACCCTCGTCCCCAGCTACGGCAACACTGGCGCACTCGGCCCCAGCCCCTACTTCAGCCCGGACGCGAGCCACTATCACCAGATGTCCACCGACGCGAGCGTCACCGAAGCAGGGCAGCTCAACGCCACCAAGGACCACTCCGGCTACCTCGATGCCGGATCGACCAGCATCCACAACATGGCCGCGATCACCACCGGACACCCCGACCTCGCCCAGTACAAGGGCACCGTCCTCGCCGATGGCCCCCGATGACCCGGCGAACCGGCAGCCGTCGACCCGCGGCAGCGCTGGCCACGGCGCTGCTCGTAGCAGTCCTGACCGCATGCAGCGATGCCAAATCGCCCTTTCCAGGAGACAACGTGGACCGAGACCCGGCAGAAGCCTGGGCCGCCTTGATGCGGCTGCCCGACACCGACCAGGCCCGCCAGCAGTACCAGCACCTCGACGCCGAACTTCGCAACGCCCTCACCGCCGCCGTCCCCAAACTGTCCCCCTGGACTACCAGTGACGACTACACCGGCTCTCGGGCCGGGTGCGGTGCGCGGTTTCCCGGCGTCAGCAACGACGGCGAACGCGAAAGCCTGCCAGACCACGCCGTAGCCGGGAACCTGCCCGACGCCGACTACGAGAGAGCCCTCGCCGTCATCGGCACCATCGCGCAACGCTACGGATTCACCCCACGACCCCAACGGCTGCACGACGCGCCCGGATCGCACGACGCGGTCTTCCACAATGAGACCGACGAAGGAGAAATCTCCTTCGGCACCGCCCTCAACACCAGCCTGCGACTACAACTCGGCTGCCATCTGTTCCCCGCCGCCAAACAACGCGGCACACCCTCCGCCACTCCCTAGCCGATCTGGCGCCCGGCCCGAGCACGCTGCCCGAGACCGACAGAACAGCGTGTAACACTCAGCGTGCGGAGAACGACCCGACGTGCAGGAAACCCGGCAGAAGGAGCGCGGCGGGATGGGGTTTATCCCGAAGACGCTGATGCTGAGCACCGGCGGCCTGGTCCGCGGTTCCTCGAAGAAACAGCGCGTGGCAAAGCGCAGCTCAATGAGCTGAAGAAGCAAACGCAACTCGCGCAGCAGCAGGCCGACGCGGGCGGACAGCAGGGTTCGGGCTACGCGCCTGGGACGCTCGGCGACCGCCTGTACCAGCGCCGCCAAGCGAAGGAAGCTCCGCCCGCGCCCGCTCCGCGTACCTCTGTCTTCTGCGCAGCTCGTCCAGCTGCTGCTCGGGAGTTCTCGACGGTGAACACGGGGACCAAATTCCCGTCGGCATCCTCGTGCAGATGCCGTTTCTTCCCACCGTTCGACACTCGCAGGTAGGGGCGGAGCAGCAGCAAGTCCCCGAACCCGACGGGCGTTTCGAGCGCTGGCCGAACCAGAGGATTCGAGGGTCTTCGCAGGTCAGGAGGGTGCGATCTCGCTGAAGCTGCCGCTGCCGCCCGGTTCGCTACCCACGTTGTGGGGCGACGACGAGCGTTACCGCGAGGCGTATCTGTCGCGGTATCCGGGCTACTACCTCACCGGCGACTCCGGCTACTTCGACGAAGACGGCTACCTGTTCGTCATGGGCCGCACCGACGACGTGATCAACGTGGCCGGGCATCGGCTGTCCACCGGGTCGACGGAAGCGGCGCCGGCGGGCATCCGGCAGTGGCGGAATGCGCGGTGATCGGCGTGGCCGATCAGCTCAAGGGCCAGGTACCGCGCGGGTTCGTGGTGCTGAAGGCGGGCGTGGACGTGGCCGAGGAGCAATTGCGGGAGGAACTCGTGGCCTTGGCGCGCCGTGCTGCGGCCCTGAGCACCGGCGGTTGCCCCGGAACCCACCGGTGGTCTATACCTCTTAAGGGACCCTCGGAGGTGCGCTGTGCGGAAGTCGTGGACAACGATCGTGCTCGGAGTGGCGGTGGTGGGATTGGCGGCGCTCGGCGTGCCTTCGGCAGCGTCGGCTGTACCGACCGGGCCGGAACGGCAGGTCACCGACCTCGTACCGGCACCAGTGGCGGCGAAGGCCGATCCGGGGGCGAGCTTCGAAATCACCGCGGACACCGTGCTCGAAGCCGCGCCGGGCGCCGGGGAGGTCGCCACGTATCTGCGTGGGCTGCTGAAGCCTGCGACCGGATACGAACTCCCCGTCGTATCGGCAGGCACACAAGCTCCCGCGATCTCGCTTGAGCTGGGGAATGCCGATCCACGCGTTGGTGGCGAGGGGTATCAGCTGGCGGTCACGAAGTCCGGCGTCCGGCTCCAGGCGACTACCGCGACCGGGCTGTTCGAGGGCGTCCAGTCGCTGCGTCAGCTGTTGCCGTCGGCGATCGAGGCGCAGACGGTGCAGCAGCAGACTTGGACAGTCTCCGGCGGGACCGTGCTCGACTACCCGCGCTTCGGCTACCGCGGCGCGATGCTCGACGTCGCCCGGCACTTTTTCAAGCCCGAACAAGTCAAGCGGTACATCGACCAGATCGCCCAGTACAAGATCAACACCCTCCACCTGCACCTGTCTGACGACCAGGGCTGGCGGATCGAGATCAAGAGCTGGCCGCGGCTGGCCACCGAGGGTGGCAAGACCGCGGTGGGCGGCGACCCCGGCGGCTACTACACCCAGGACGAGTACCGCGAACTCGTTGCGTACGCGGCATCCCGGCACATCACCGTCGTACCCGAGATCGACATGCCCGGGCACACGAACGCAGCGCAGGCCACCTACGCGGAACTCAACTGCAACGGCGTCGCAGTGCCGCCGCGCACGGACACCCAGGTGGGCTACAGCTCGCTGTGCATCAACTCGCCGGCGACCTACCGGTTCGCCGAAGACGTGATCCGCGAACTCGCCGCGCTCACTCCCGGCAAGTTCCTGAACATCGGCGGCGACGAGGCACACTCCACTTCGGACGGGGACTACCGCGCCTTCTACGCGAAGGTCAGCCCGCTGGTCGCCAAGTACGGCAAGCAGATCACCGGCTGGCACGAGATCGCCAAGACCGGGCCGCCCGCCTCGGCGGTGCCGCAATACTGGGGCCAGGGCGGCGAAAACGCCGATCTGGCAGCCGCTGCAGCGCGGGGCAACAAGATCCTGATGTCCCCGGCCAATCACGCGTACCTGGACATGAAGTACAACGCTTCGACGCCGCTCGGCCAGTCCTGGGCCGGACTGGTCGAGGTACGCGACGCCTACGAATGGGACCCGGCGAACCTGGTGCCCGGCATCGGCGAACAGTCGGTGGCCGGGGTCGAAGCTCCACTGTGGACCGAAACCCTCAAAAACAGCGACAACCTGGAATACATGGCATTTCCCCGGCTGCCGGGAATCGCTGAGATCGGCTGGTCCCCGCAGACCGCCCGAAACTGGGACGACTACCGGGCCAGGCTGGCGAAGCAGGCCCCGCGCTGGCAACAGCAAGGCATCGGCTTCTACCGCTCCGCCCAGATCGTCTGGCCCTGATTCCCCGAGTAAGCCCGCGAGACGCGCCCGCCAGCGGTCCACTGTGGACAACGGCCGCCGGCATAGGATTCGGCCAGCGCGGGTGTGGAGAGGATCCGCTCGGCCAGCTCCAGCGCGGGCCTGACCCGCTCCGCGTAGTTCACGTGCGTGACCAGCGCCACCTCGGCGACCGTCGGCCCGCCGCGGCGCTCGACCACCCGACCGGGCCGGAGGTGGGCACCGTGCCGGGTTCGAGTACCCGCAGGTACCAGCCGCACCGGCCGGTGTCGATCATCGCCGGGACGACATCCTTGCGCCCGGTGCGCATGGCCAGCTTGAAGCACGGGCTTCGCGGCTGCGAGACCTGCACCCGCGCCTCGCCCCAGGCCCACACGTCCCCGATCCGCACCTCGTCCTCTGCCACACCGGACAACGACAGGTTCTCGCCGAAGTCGCCGAGCGCGACTTCGTACCCGTCGGCCCGCCAGTCCCGGTAGTGCTCGGCCGGGTAGGCGTAAACCGCTTTGTCGACATCGCCGTGCACGGTCGGGTCGGCCTGCTCGTCCCCGTCCAGGTTCAGCTCGGACAGGGCCAGCTCCGGCTGCTCGACCCTGGCCTTGCCGATCGCGCTCAGCACCGGCAGACCGCGCCGGTGGCCGAGCAGCGCCGGCCGTCCGATGTAGACGCTCTCCAGTGACACCATGCCGCGAAACCAACACGGCCGTCCTGCCGCTCACCGGCAACTACGAAGCCGGTGAGCGGCCCGAAGGTCAGCCGTTCAGCCTCGCCGATTCCTCGTCGGTCAGCAGCCGGGAGCGGATCAGGAAGCGCACCCCTTCCGGGGCCTCCAGGGAGAATCCGCTGCCCCGGCCCGGCACCACGTCGATGGTGAGATGGGTGTGCTTCCAGTACTCGAACTGCGGGCCGGACATCCACACCGGCACGTCCTCGATCCCGTCCACGAGCAGGTCACCGAGGTGCACATCGCGTACGCCGACCTTGAATTCGCCTATCGGGTAACACATCGGGGCGCTGCCGTCGCAGCATCCGCCGGACTGGTGGAACATCACCGGCCCGTGCGCGGGTACCAGCCGCCGCAGCAGGTCCGCGGCGGCCGGCGTCAGGTCGACCCGCTCACCCATCAGAAGAAGCCCAGCGCCTGATCGGAGTAGGAGACCAGCATGTTCTTCGTCTGCTGGTAGTGGTCCAGCATCATCTTGTGGTTCTCCCGGCCGATCCCGGAGGCCTTGTAGCCGCCGAAGGCCGCGTGCGCGGGGTAAGCGTGGTAGTTGTTCACCCACACGCGCCCAGCTTGGATGTCGCGGCCGGCGCGGTAGGCGGTGTTGCCGTCCCGCGACCAGACACCCGCACCGAGGCCGTACAGCGTGTCGTTGGCGATCTTGAGCGCGTCCGCGTAGTCGTCGAACTTCGCCACGGACACCACCGGGCCGAAGATCTCCTCCTGGAAGATGCGCATCTTGTTGTCGCCCTCGAACACCGTCGGCTGCACGTAGTAGCCACCGGACAGGTCGCCGCCGAGGTCGGCCTGCGCGCCGCCGGTGAGCACCTTCGCGCCCTCCTGCTTGCCGATGTCGATGTAGGACAGGATCTTCTCCAGCTGGTCGTTGGAGGCCTGCGCACCGACCTGGGTCTCGGTGTCGAGCGGGTTGCCCTGCTTGATCCGCTTCACGCGCTCGACGCCGTCTCCGAGGAACTGGTCGTAGATGCCCGCTTGAATCAGCGCGCGCGACGGGCAGGTGCAGACCTCGCCCTGGTTCAGCGCGAAGAGCGCGAAGCCCTCCTGCGCCTTGTCGTAGAACGCGTCGTTGTGCGCGGCGACGTCGTCGAAGAAGATGTTCGGGCTCTTGCCGCCGAGTTCCACGGTCACCGGGATGATGTTCTCGCTGGCGTACTGCAGAATCAGCCGCCCGGTGGTGGTCTCCCCGGTGAACGCGACCTTGCGCACCCGGTTGCTGGAGGCCAGCGGCTTGCCCGCTTCGACACCGAAACCGTTGACGATGTTCACCACGCCCGGCGGGATGAGGTCGCCGATGAGCGACATCAGCAGGTGGATGGAGGCCGGGGTCTGCTCGGCGGGCTTGAGCACGATCGCGTTGCCCGCGGCCAGTGCCGGAGCCAGCTTCCACACGGCCATCAGCAGCGGGAAGTTCCACGGGATGATCTGCCCGACCACACCGAGCGGCTCGTGGAAGTGGTAGGCGACGGTGTTCTCGTCGATCTGCGAGATCCCGCCCTCCTGGGCCCGTAGCGCGCCGGCGAAGTAGCGGAAATGATCGATCGCGAGCGGGATGTCCGCGGCAAGGGTCTCCCGGACCGGCTTGCCGTTCTCCCATGCCTCGGCGACCGCGATCTTTTCCAGGTGCTGCTCCATCCGGCCGGCGATCTTGAGCAGAATGCCGGAGCGCTCCTCGATAGAGGTGCGGCCCCAGGCCGGCGCCGCCCCTTCCGCCGCATCGAGCGCCTTCTCGATGTCGGCCGAGGTACCGCGGGCGATCTCGGTGAAAGTCTTGCCGGTCACCGGCGTCGGGTTCTCGAAGTACTGCCCGCCCGCGGGGGCGACGTACTCGCCGCCGATGTAATGGTCGTAGCGGCTCTCGTAGCCGACCACGGAGCCTTCGGTGTTCGGTGCGGCGTAAACGGCCATCGTCCCCTGCCTCGTTGCTGGTTTGGTGCCGATCGCGGCGACCGTAGGCCGGGCAAGGTTGCACGGACGTTGCAGAACTGTGAACTGGGTCTCTACGCTGGGACGAGTGCTGGAACCGCCCGAGTCCGACCTGCTGCGCGATCCGGAGTCGTACGCGCGGCTGCTCGAACGCGTCCACGACGCGGTGCTGACCGGCCTGCCCACCCCGCGTTCGCCCCGTTCGGTGATCTCGGAGTCCTGGCAGCGTTCGCTTGCCGCGCAAGTGGATCCGGACGAGGGCGAGGCCCCGCTGATCGTCGAGCAGGCCGAGCTGAACGACCTGCGTGCCGAGCATCCGCTGGCGGCGGTGCTCCCAGTGCTGCGCGAAACGCTGGTGAGCATCGCCGACGACGCCGAGCACATGATGATCGTGACCGACGCGGACGGCCTGATCCTGTGGCGCGAGGGGGCGACCGGGGTACTGCTGAGCGCGGACCGCGTCACGCTCACCGAGGGCACCCGATGGAGTGAAGAAGCCATCGGCACGAACGCGATGGGCACCTCACTGGCCACCGGCTGCCCGGTCCAGATCTACTCCGCCGAGCACCTCGTGCGCCGCTATCACACCTGGACCTGCGCAGCCGCCCCGGTGCGCGATCCGGACACCGGGGCGCTGGTCGGCTCGATCGACGTCAGCGGCCCGTTGCGCACCGTCCACCCGGCCATGCTCGCGCTGGTCACGGCCACCGCGCAGCTGGCCGAGGGCAGGCTGCGGGCGCAGCTGGCGGTGCGCGACGAGAAGACGCGCCGGGCCAACATGCGGCATCTGACCGCACTGCGCGGCCGCCCCGGCGCGCTACTGTCGGCGGGCGGGCGGGTGCTGGCCACCGAGTCCTGCCTGCTTCCGTCCACAGTGGAGGTTCGACGGGGCGGCGGCACGGTGACCCTGCCGGACGGCCGGATCGCCACCGTCGACCCGCTGGACGAGGGATACCTGCTGCGGGTGGCCACGGCGGGTTCGGCGCCACGGCGCAAGCTCACCCTCGAATACCTCACCGACGGCGCCGGATCGACCACTGTGGACAGCCGGGACATCCCGTTCACCTTGCGCCACGCGGAATTGCTCACCTTGCTCGCCCTGCACCCGCGTGGACTCTCGGCCGAGCAGCTGGCCCTGCAGCTCTACGGCGAGGCCGGCAACCCGGTCACCGTGCGCGCGGAGATCCATCGCCTGCGTACGCAGCTGGGCACCGGCGTCGTGCAAACCCGCCCGTACCGGCTGGCCGCCGACATCGACGCCGACTTCCTGCGCGTACAGACCGCGATACGGCAGGCGAACGCCCACGCCGCCACCCGCAGCTTCCACGGCCCGCTGCTGGCCGATTCGGAGGCACCCGCGATCCTGCAGGAGCGCGAATCGCTCACCGTGCAGGTCCGTCAGCTGGCATTGAACAGCGCCGACCCGGACACGCTCTGGTCGTTCTGGGAAACCTCTTGCGGCGCAGACGATCTCGAGGTGCTCGACGCGCTGTGCGCCGCCCTGAGCCGTACGGACCCGCGGCTGGCCGTCGCCCGAGCGCACCGGACGCGGCTGCTCTAGGGCCGCGGCTCGGCTGTGAAGGTGCCCTTCACGGACTCTGGGGCCAGGGTGTCGGCAAAGTTGGTCGGGGACCCGGCAGTGGGCGATGCGGAGGTGTGTGTGCGACCACCTCGTGGCGTGCGCCGGACCGGTTTCGGGTCTGTGAAGGGACCCTTCACAGACTCAGAGTCC
>NZ_QZFV01000063.1:0-104651 GCF_003600245.1 Amycolatopsis panacis | reverse complement strand
GAGTCTGTGAAGGGTCCCTTCACAGACCCGAAACCGGTCCGGCGCACGCCACGAGGTGGTCGCACACACCTCCGCATCGCCCACTGCCGGGCCCCCGACCAACTTTGCCGACACCCTGGACGCTGAGGCTGTGAAGGTGGCCTTCACAGCCTTGGACCTGGCGCAGACCTACCTCGCGTGGTTGGCTGCGTTCAGTGCGCTCGCCACATCCGGGACCTCCAGTACCCGGATTCCGTCCGGGATCTTGCCCGAGTCCGGCGGGACCAGTGCGTGCGTGAAGCCGAGCCGGGCGGCCTCGGACAGCCGCCTGCCGACATTCGGAACCCGGCGGATCTCCCCCGCGAGGCCGACCTCACCGACGGCGACCAGCCGCGGCGACAGCGCCACCTCGTGCAGGGACGAGGTGAGAGCGAGGACCAGCGCCAGGTCGATGCCCGGCTCGGTGATCTTCATGCCGCCCACCGTCGCGACGTAGACGTCCTTGTCGCCGACCTTCATCCGGCCGCGCTTCTCCATCACCGCGAGCACCATCGCCACCCGCGCCGAATCGAGGCCGCTCACCGCGCGCCGGGGCTGGGGCATCCCGCTGCTCGACACCAGCGCCTGCACCTCGCCGAGCAACGGGCGTTTGCCCTCCACCGAGACTGTGACCGCGGTGCCGGGCACCGGTTCGGCGGTACGGCTGAGGAACAGCCCGGACGGATCGGGCACCCCGACGATGCCTTCCTCGGTCAGCTCGAAGCAGCCGATCTCGTCCGCCGCGCCGAACCGGTTCTTGATCCCGCGCACCATGCGCAGGGTGGAGTGTTTGTCCCCCTCGAACTGCAGGACCACGTCGACCAGGTGCTCCAGCACGCGCGGACCGGCCACCGACCCGTCCTTGGTGACGTGCCCCACCAGCACGACCGGCAGCCCGCGCTCCTTGGCCAGCGCGACCAGCCCCGCGGTGACCGCGCGGACCTGCGTCACCCCGCCAGGTGAGCCCTCCACCTGCGGCGACGCCATGGTCTGCACCGAATCGACGATCAGCACCCCCGGCTTGACCGCGTCCACGTGCCCGAGGATCGCGGACAGGTCGCTCTCCGCGGCGAGGAACATCTCCCCGTGCACATTGCCGGTGCGCTCGGCCCGCAGCCGGACCTGCCCGGCCGACTCCTCACCGGTGACGTACAGCGACCGCCCGGCGGTGACCGCCCACTGATAGGCCACTTCGAGCAGCAAAGTCGACTTGCCGACCCCGGGTTCCCCGGCGAGCAGCACCACCGCACCCGGTACCAGCCCGCCGCCGAGCACCCGGTCCAGTTCGGCCACGCCGGTGCACTTCGCCCGGGACGTCTCGATGTCGACTTCCGCGATCGGACGGGCGGGCGCACTGGGCGCACCGGCAGCGACCCGGGCGATCGCCGGCTTGGCCGCGCCACGTTCTTCAAGGGTTCCCCACGCCTGGCATTCCGGGCAGCGCCCGACCCACTTCGCCGTCTCGTACCCGCACTCCGCGCACCGGTGAACGGTGCTGGCCTTCTTCACCACCCCGCGAGGCTATCGGCGAGCACCGACAAAACCGCGCAGGCGCGAGTCAGGAACGCACGTGCGCCGGCGCGGCCACCGGCAGGTCGACCACGATCGGGCCGGCATTCTGGAAGGTAAAGGTGACCGGGATGGTCATTCCGGGCCACAGCGGCTGCTTGAGCCCCTGCAGCACCACCTTGGCGATGCCGGGCTTCGCTTCCGCGGCCGGGGACGAAGACGACGGCCGCGCCGGGTTGGACGACGGCGACGACGGAACGGCGGGGCCGGGCGTGTTCTGCTCATTGGTCGACTCCACCGCGTCCGGAGGCCCGATCACCAGCGAGTGCCCGGCGACGATCGCGGTGTCCCCGGTGACGGTCGCGGGCGAGGTGGTGCCCGCCGAGGTCACCGAGACCAGCTTGTCGTCACGCTGCCCCTGGTTGACGACGGTCAGCGTGAGCGGCGCGGCATCGCCTGCCGAGTAGCCGACGCCCGTCGCCTGGTACCGGACCGCGGCATTGCGCAGCACCAGCGTCTGCGCCTGCGCGTACGTGCCGTTGACCGCGGGCTGCTGCGTGTCGGTCTGGGTGATCTGGCCTGCCCCGCAACCGGCGAGCACGAGTGCGGCGCCGAGCGCCGACACGCCTGCGCCGAGCACGCGACGATTCTGCAGCCTCACGTCGGAGTCCTTCCATCTCACGGCACTCGTCCCGACGAAGACTAGCCGGGCGGCTTCCCGCGCGCGGAACCGAGGGGGTGCCCGGCGTCCCGCACACCGGGCGCAACCGTCCACAAAGGATTTGCGGGCGCCGATCACCGCCTCGTACCTCACCTGCATGAGCACGGGGCAAACGCGTTTGTCAAGCCCGACTCAGGCCGCTGACCTGCGGTGACGGCCCCGGCCGCTAGGTGGCCGCCGACGGACCGTGCTAGGATGGACTCAGCGAAAGGGGCAGAGGACACATGGTTTTCAAGGTCGGAGAGACCGTCGTCTACCCGCACCACGGTGCCGCACTCATCGAAGCCATTGAAACCCGGGTGATCAAGGGCGAGGAGAAGAAGTACCTCGTCCTCAAGGTCGCGCAGGGTGATCTCACGGTTCGCGTGCCCGCAGACAACGCCGAGATCGTCGGCGTGCGCGATGTCGTCGGGCAAGAAGGACTGGACAAGGTTTTCGACGTGCTTCGGGCACCGCACACCGAGGAGCCCACGAACTGGTCTCGTCGGTACAAGGCCAACCTGGAGAAACTCGCCTCCGGCGATGTGAACAAGGTGGCCGAAGTGGTGCGCGACCTCTGGCGGCGTGAGAAGGACCGCGGGCTCTCAGCCGGCGAGAAGCGGATGCTGGCGAAAGCGCGGCAGATTCTGGTCAGTGAGCTGGCGCTGGCGGAAGGCACCGACGAGGGCAAGGCGGAGACACTGCTCGACGAAGTTCTGGAAACCGCGACGGTCTGACCCCGGGCTCCACCGGTTCGCGGCGGGTATCCCGTCGGCGGCACGATCCACTGCGGCGTATTCCAGCGTGGTGTATTCCATGGTGGCAACCGGTTCCCCTACGATCGCGACTCGATGAAGAATCCACTGCGTTGCGTCGCGTTCGTGACTGTCGCACACCATCCGGCCGATCCCGAGTTCGCGCTCGCGACGGTACAGGGTGAAGCACTACTCGCGCACACCGTGCGGGAATTACTCGGCACACCCGAGATCGATCTGGTGGCCGTGGTCGTTCCCCCGCGGTGTGCGCAAGCTTTTTCCGCGGTACTACCGCATTCCAGCCGGTGCCGAATGGTCACCGCGATTTCTCTCCGGGACGCATTCGCGGAAATCGCACCGCTGCTTTCCCCGGATTGCGCCATACTGGTGCACGACGCGCTCCGCGCCTTCGCGCCACAGCGGACCTTCCGGCAGGTAGTGGCCGCCCTGCGGGAAGGCGCCGAACTGGTCGTCCCGGTGCTGCCGATGTCCGACACGGTGAAGACCACCGATCCGGACGGTGTCATCACCGCCACCGTCGACCGTACGGGCCTGCGGAGCGCGCAAACGCCGATCGGGTTCTCCCCCACCGCGTTCCGGTCCGCACTGGCCGGCGCGGCGAACCCCGGCGTCGCCGACACGGCGGGCGCGGCCACCGTCCCCGGCGATCCGGACGCGATGCGCGTCGCGAGCGCCTTCGAGCGCACACTGGCCGAGGCTCTGGTGGCCGGCGGCGATCGGGAGGACCCACTGTGAACGACCTGCGCGTAGGCAACGGAGTCGACGTCCACCCGATCGAACCCGGCCGTGAATGCTGGCTCGCCGGGCTGCACTGGCCGGGAGTGGACGGCTGTGCCGGGCATTCCGACGGCGACGTGGCCGCGCACGCGCTGTGCGACGCGCTGCTCTCCGCGGCGGGGCTCGGCGATCTCGGCGCGGTGTTCGGCACCGGAGACCCGCGGATGGACGGCGCGCACGGCACGGACATGCTGGCCGAGGTCCGCGCGTTGCTCGCGGCCGAAGGGTGGCAGGTGGCCAACGCGACCGTGCAGGTCATCGGCAACCGGCCGCGGATCGGGAAGCGCCGTGACGAGGCGCAGCAGGTGCTCGGCGAGGCCGTCGGCGGGCCGGTCAGCGTGGCGGGCACCACCACCGACGGGCTCGGCCTGACCGGCCGCGGCGAGGGTGTCGCGGCCGTGGCGACCGCGTTACTGATTCGCGACGGGCAATTCCGCCATCCGGCGGTTGCCGGCTGACACTCGCCACCCTTTTTTCGGGCACAGGCCAGGAGTTCTTGCAGAATTCCTCGTTTCATTCTGCATTGTGGCGCGCGCTTCTCTATAGTCATTTGGCGAGGTTTCGCGCGGCCGGATTCTGGGGCCGCACTGGGGCGAAGGGGGACGATGCCCACCGATGCGCATCGATTGTCCGGAGTACGGCCGATCACCGGCAGGCTGGCCGAGGAACTGCTGTCCCGTCCAGAGGGACGGAGCAGACCACTGCCGGTGGTCGTGGGGCTCGGCGTGCGCGGGTCGGGAAAGACCGCGCTGCTGGACGAGCTGAGCGAGCGCTGCGCGGATCTGCCGCACGCACTCGTCGATTTCGAACGCCGCGACTGGGAGCACATCCAGCCGCGGGAACTGCTCGGGCATCTCGCCTTCGAGCTCGGCAGGCACTGGCCGCAATTCGGCCGGATCGCCTTTCCCCGGCTCTGGCTGTGCATGCTGGTGCTCGGTTCCCCGGTGGAGGTGAGCGACCGGCGGACCGCGATGCGCAAGCTCAAGGAGCTGATCGCGCAGAACCAGCCGCTGGAACGCAACAAGGAGGCCATCGGGGACGTCGTCGACCTGGTCGGCGGGGTCACCTCGGGCAACCAGCTGCCCGGCTGGAAAGAGGCGACCGACCTGCTGTTGCGCGGGCTGAGCTGGTACGACCGGCGGCGGCTGGTCGGCAAGGTCAAGACGATGCCGACCGGGCCCGGCGATCAGCACGACTTCCTGCTCGGGATCGCCAAGCAGGCCCAGGGCGACGACGAGGACCGGGCCGCGGTCGACGCGATCATCTGTGACGCCTTCCTCGCCGACCTCCGCCGTGCCTACTCCGGGCTTTCCGGCACCCGGCGCACGATGAACTGCCTGATCCTGCTCGACAACGCGCACGCGCCGGGCGGCCGGGCCTTCCTGCGCGCGCTGATCGAGTCCCGCCGGCACTTCCCGGACGAGGCGGACCCGCTCGTGGTGGTCGCCACCAGCCGCACCTGGAATCCGGACTGGAACGAGAGCTGGTCGCTGGCCACCACGCACCACGGCGCCGATCTCGAACACCCGCGCAACCCGGAACACCGGACCGGCGACCTGATCTGGCCGCCGCCGCGGCGGCCCGCCGACGTGGAGGCCGACTGGGCCGCCGAACATCCGGAAAGCCGTTGGCGCCCTTGGTATCTGCTGGAGCTGGGCGCGCTCTCCGGCGCGGCCGTGGTCGACATCGCGGCCGAGCACGACGTGCACCCGACCTCCCGGCTGCCGAAGTTCCTGTCCCGCCTCACCGACGGACATCCCGGCGCAGTGCGGGAGATCCTGCCCGCGATCGCGGACCACTACCAGTCCGGCAGGCCGAACTCGCTGCGGAACACCTTGTACACCAAGGTGTTCGCCCCGGACGGCAGCGAGTCCACTTTGCTCGCCGAGATGTATGAGAACCTGCTGCAGGACTTCTCCACCGCCAGCCGCCAGGAACTGGTCACCGCGAGCGCCGCAGCCGAGGCGGAAATGCTGTTCCACAAGGAAATCCTCGATCTGCGCAATCCGATGGGCGAGGGCCCGCTGTTCAAGCAGCTGGCCGATCAGCTGTGGCTGCGGGTGGATCCGGACGACGACTCGCGGTACCGGCTGCATCCGTGGCTGCGCAGGCTGCTGCTGCGGAAGCTGGCCGCCCGCGCCGAGGACCACCCGCTGAGCTGGGACCGCGTGCACACCCGGTGCCGGGATTTCTACGACCGGACGGACCGGGTGGCCGACGCCCGCTACCACGATCTCGCGCTGGGCAACGTACCCGCGGTGATCACCCATCTCAGCGCGCGGCTCGGCACCCAGCCCGCCGAGTTCGACCTGTCCGCCGCGCAGTCCTGGCTGGACCAGCTGGACACCATCACCGCCGCGCCGAACCGGCTGGTGCAGGACGTGGACCCGTACGCGCAGGTCCAGCAGTACGTCGGCGAATGGCCGGAGGAGCAGGAGACCACGCTGGCCTGGCTGGTCGTTTCGCTGTGGCTCTCCCGCGATCCGCTCGGCGACCCGGGCGGCACGCTGAATTCCACCATCGAAAGCAGTTTCCACCACCTGGCGCAGGGCAGAGGGCGAGGATCGATGCTGTTGCACGAGCGGGCGGAGTACTACCGATGACCAGCGAACGGATCCGGCCGCCACGTCCGTCCTGGATCAAATGGCTGTGGGGCGGTGGCGTGATCGTGCTGCTCGCGGTGGTGCTGGTCGCGGTGTTCGTGGTCGTCCCGGCGATCAGCGACGCCAGCCACTCCTGCGGAGACGGCGTGCGCGAACGTGGCGACAACTCCGAGTGCACTGGAGTCACCGACGGTTCGTACGTGTTCGCCGACGACCTCGCAGACGTGGAGCAGCGCATCCATCAGGAGAACACCACCGTCACCGGGTCCGGCAAGCCGTACGTGAACATCGCGGTGCTCCTGCCGATGACGCTGGTCGAGCCGGACCAGGTGTCCCGCGAGTGGGTCCGGCATCAGCTCGAAGGCGCCTACCTCGCGCAACATCGGGCGAACACCACGGAGTCCTGGGGCGCCAAGGATCCGCAGATCCGGTTGCTGCTGGCCAATCCCGGCAGCCAGCTCAAGCAGTGGGAACCGGTGGTGGACGACCTGATCGGCCGGAGCGGGCCGGATCAGGTGATCGCGGTGACCGGGATCGGGCTGAGCCTGAGCACCTCCCAGCAGGCGGTACAGCGGCTCTCCGATCATCAGATCCCGGTGGTCGCCTCCCATCTGGCGGCCGAGGAGTTCTCCCGGATCCCCGGGTTCATGCGGGTGTCGCCGACCAGCTCCACCTACGGCACCGCGCTGGCCGCGTTCGTGAAGCCGGCCGCGCGCACCGCCACCCTGGTCCAGGACCAGAACCCCCGCGACCTGTACCCGAAGACGCTGGCCGGCGCGTTCACCGCGAAATTCGTGGACGGCACGCACCGGCTCGCCGGGCGGACGGAGTACTTCGACTCCAACCAGACCGGGGTGGAGAACACCTTCCTGCAGATGATGCCGAACATCTGCAGCGACCATCCGGACGTGCTCTACTTCGCCGGCCGCGAGCAGAACCTCACCTCGTTCATCGCCCAGCTGGCCCAGCGGCGCTGTCTCGACCAGCACCTGACCGTGCTCACCGGCGATCTGGCACAGACCGGTCCGCCCGGTCCGGACATGCGCCGTGGCCTGGAGGCGAACGTGACCGTGCTGGGGCCGGGCCTCGCGCACCCGCAAGCCTGGACCAGCCACCCGGAGCTGTTCAACAAGCCGTCGGTGGCCAGTTTCCGGGAGCCGCACTGCACGGACTGCTTCGAAGTGCTCTTCCCGCAGGAGCGGCTGGACGACGGCACCGCGATCCTCGCGCACGACGCGGTGGTGACCGTGGTCTGGGCGATCCGGGGCCTGCCGCAGATCAGCACCGGCACCGCGGTCACCTCGCAGGACGTCCTGCAGGCGAAGAACCGGCTGCACGACCAGCTCGCGGTACCCGGGGCGAGCGGGGCGATCTCGTTCGACGAGCAGGGCAATCCGGTGAACAAGGTGATCCCGATCCTGCGGGTGCGGGTCAACGCGACCCCGGAGTTCGCCGCGCTGTCGGACCCCTCCTCCTGACCCGGCGATCCGGCTAACCTCGGTGCCATGGCACTGATCTTCAACGACGCGACCAAGTCCCTGCTCGACGGCACCAACTTCCCGGTACTGGCCACCACCAACAAGGACGGCTCTCCGCAGACCAGCGTGGTGTGGGCCAGACGCGACGGGGACGCGGTCCTGTTCTCCACCACCAGGGGGCGCCTGAAGGAGCGCAACATCGCCCGTGACCCGCGGGTCTCGATCTCCGTGTTCGACTCCGCGGACCCGTACCAGTACGTGGAGATCCGCGGCCGCGCGGAGGTCACCGAGGCAGGCGGCCGCGAGCTGATCGACGAGCTGTCGCGCAAGTACCGGGGCAAGGACTTCGTGACCGAGGCGCCCGAGGTGGTCCGCGTGGTGGTGCGGGTGGTCCCGGAGAAGATCACCGGATACGCCTCCTGACGGGCGCCTTCCTGGTTAGGGTTGGGGCGTGGCCATCAACGCGGTGTTGTTCGACTTTTCCGGCACGCTCTTCCGTCTCGAGCAGGACGCCTCCTGGCTCGCCGACGTGCGTGGCGCCGATGGTGCGGTGCTCGATCTCGAGGCGCAGACCGAGCTGATGCGCCGGATGACCGCGCCGGTGGGCCAGGTGGTCGAGCTGGACGAGGAGCACCAGTACGCCTGGCACCACCGTGACCGCGACCCCGACCTGCACCGGAAGGTGTACCTGGAGGTGCTGCGCCGCTCCGGCGTGCCGCAGCGTAGTCAGGCCGAGGCGCTCTACCATCGGCTGATCACGCCGGGTGAGTGGACGCCCTACCCGGACACCGAGGCGGCGCTCAAGGCAGTGGCCGGCAGCGGGCGCAAGGTCGGCGTGCTGAGCAACATCGCGTTCGACATCCGGCCCGCGTTCACCCAGCGCGGGTGGGACGCGTACGTGTCCGATTTCACCCTGTCCTTCGAGGTCGGCGCGGTGAAACCGGAGCCGGAGATCTTCCGGGCCGCGGTCGAACGGCTCGGCGTCGCCGCCGCGGAGACACTGATGGTCGGCGACAGCGAGGAGGCCGACGGCGGCGCCCGCGCGCTCGGCTGCGAGTTCGCGCTCGTCGACCCGTGGCCCACCTCGGAGCGGCCGGACGCGCTGCTGGCAGCCTTACGGGCACACGGTCTGCTCTGACGTCCTGCGACGTCGCCCACACCGACCCCGTACTCTTTGTATGTGGCTCTGCACCTCTATGACACCGCGGCCCGTGCTCAGCGGGAGTTTTCTCCTGCCCACAGTGGAACGGCGTCCATCTACGTGTGTGGTGCCACGGTGCAAGGCGTCCCCCACATAGGGCACGTACGCGGCATGCTGAACTACGACGTGCTGCGCCGCTGGCTGCTCCACAGTGGACTGGACGTACTGCTGGTCCGCAACGTCACCGACATCGACGACAAGATCCTCGCCAAGGCCGCCGACGCGGGCCGTCCGTGGTGGGAGTGGGGTGCCACGCACGAGCGGGCGTTCGAGCAGGCGTACGCGGGCCTCGGCTGCCTGCCGCCGTCGGTAACCCCGCGTGCGACCGGGCACATGACCCAGATGGTTCAGCTGATGCAGCGGCTGATCGACAGCGGGCATGCCTACGCCGCAGACGGCGACGTCTACTTCTCCGTGAAGTCCTTCCCCGCGTACGGGCAGCTGTCCGGCCAGCAGCTCGACGAGGTGCAGCAGGGCGAGACGCCGACCCGGGGCAAGCGCGACTCGCGCGACTTCACGCTGTGGAAGAGCGCGAAGCCGGGCGAGCCGTCGTGGCCGACGCCGTGGGGTGACGGCAGGCCGGGCTGGCACCTGGAATGCTCGGCGATGGCGACGACCTATCTCGGCGCCGAGTTCGACATCCACGGCGGCGGCGTCGACCTGGTGTTCCCCCACCACGAGAACGAGCGCGCGCAGTCCAACGCGGCCGGCGACGGCTTCGCGCGGTACTGGCTGCACAACGCGTGGGTGACGATGTCCGGCGAGAAGATGTCGAAGTCGCTGGGCAACACCGTGTCGATTCCGGCGATGCTGGAGCGCTACCGGGCGCCGGAGCTGCGCTACTACCTTGTTCAGCCGCACTACCGGTCCACCGTCGAGTACTCCGACGGCGCGGTGGCCGAAGCGGCACAGGGTTACCGGCGGATCGAGGCGTTCCTGCGGCGCGCGGCCGCCGGGAGCGAGGTGCCGCTCGGCGCGGTGCCCTCGGAGTTCGCCGCCGCACTGGACGATGACCTGGCCACGCCCGCCGCGTTCGCCGTGGTGCACAACACCGTGCGAGACGGTAACGCCGCCTTCGACGGTGGCGACACCACGAAGGCGCTGGAGCTGGCGGGTGCGGTGCGCGGGATGACCGGCGTGCTCGGTCTCGACCCGCTGTCGGCCCGCTGGGCCGAGGGCGGCGGTTCCGACGCCCCGGTCCGCACCGCGCTGGGCCGGCTGGTGGAAGGCCTGCTGGCCGAGCGCCAGGAAGCCCGCGCGGCGAAGGACTTCGCCCGCGCGGACGCCGCCCGCGACCGCCTCACCGATGCGGGCGTCGCGGTCGAAGACACCCCGAACGGTCCGCAGTGGACGGTCAGGAACTCCTGACCTCCTTGCGGTGGCAGAGGATTGAGGACTGATGGCAGGCAACTCACAGCGCCGGGGTGCCGTTCGCAAGAGCGGCACGAAGAAGGGCGCCGTCGTCGGTTCCGGCGGGCAGCGGCGCAAGGCGCTCGAGGGCAAGGGCCCGACGCCGAAGGCCGAGGACCGGCCCGGCCACAAGGCCCACCGGGCGGCGAACGCGGCGCGGACGCGGGATCAGGCCCGGCAGAAGAAGGCCGACCGGCCGGAGCTGATCGCCGGCCGTAACCCGGTGGTCGAAGCGCTGCGTGCGGACGTGCCGGGTACCGCGCTGTACGTCGCGCTGAACATCGACATCGACGACCGCGTGAACGAGGCCGTGCGGCTCGCCGGGGACAAGGGCATCTCGATCCTGGAGATCCCCCGCGAAGAGCTGGACCGCAAGACGAACCGGGCCATGCACCAGGGCCTCGGCCTGCAGGTACCACCGTTCGAGTACGCGCATCCGGACGATCTGATGGAGACCGCGCGGGACTCCGGGAACACGCCGCTGTTCGTCGCCTTGGACGGGGTGACCGACCCGCGCAACCTGGGCGCGGTGATCCGCTCCGCCGCCGCCTTCGGCGCGCAGGGCGTGCTGCTGCCCGAACGCCGCAGCGCGGGGATGACCGCGGTGGCGTGGCGGACCAGCGCCGGTACCGCGGCGAAGCTGCCCATCGCGGTCGCGACGAACCTCACGCGCCAGCTGCGTGCGTGGGCGTCGGAGGGCTTGATGATCGTCGGCCTCGACGCAGACGGCACGGTGGACATCGACGGCCTCGATCTGGCTTCGGAGCCGCTGGTGATCGTGCTGGGCTCGGAGGGCCGCGGGCTGTCCCGGCTGGTCCGCGAGACCTGCGACGCGACCGTTTCGATCCCGATGGCCGCCGGTGTGGAGTCGCTGAACGCCTCCGTCGCCGCCGGCGTGCTGCTCGCCGAAGTGGCCCGCCGTCGTCGCGCGGCTGGGCGGGTTTGATCCTGCGCTGCTCGGTCCGGACGGGCCGAGCAGCGATGCGGTCTCGGCGGGGCCTGGTCACCCTCAGTGATTCGGAGTGTGATCCTTCGGGCATCGCCCCGCCGTGGCATCGACTCGGGCTAAGGTCTCCTCCGGAACCGAGGGGGTCCGTCACCGATGTCGTTCGTTTCGCCGCTGTTCCTGTGGTACTTCCTGCCCGCGGTACTGGTCGCGGTGCTGGTCTGCCCGCGCAGCTGGCGCAACGGCATCGTCGCGGTGGCGAGCCTGCTGTTCTACACGATCGGCGCCGGGCCGTACCTGTTCCTGCTGCTGCTCTGCATGACGGTGAACTTCTTCGCCGGGCCCGCGCTCGAACCCAGTCCGTGGGATCTGCGTGGCACCCGCCGCAAGCGGATCCTGATCGGCGTCATCACCCTCGACGTGCTGGTGCTCGTGATCTGGAAGTACGCCGGCTTCGCCACCCAGCAGATCGCGGCCGTCGCGCACTGGTTCGGCGGCGATGTCGGCGTGGCGAACATCGTGGTGCCGATCGGGATCTCGTTCTACACCTTCCACCACATTTCCTACGTAGTGGACATCTACCGCGGCGAACGGCGGGCGCTGCGCAACCCCGTGTCGTTCGCCGCCTACATCGCGATGTTCCCGCAGCTGGTGGCCGGCCCGATCGTGCGCTACCGGGAGATCGCCGACCAGCTGCCCCAGCACCGTTCCCACCGGCTCGACGACATCGCCGCCGGTTTCCCGCGATTCGCACTGGGACTGTGCAAGAAGGCGATCGTCGCCGACTCGCTCAGCCCGATGGTCGAGGCCTGCTTCGCCACCCCGTCCAGCCAGATGACGTTCGCGACCGCCTGGCTCGGCGCGATCGGGTACACCCTGCAGCTGTTCTTCGACTTCTCCGGCTACTCCGACATGGCGATCGGCCTAGGCCGCATGCTCGGCTTCCGGCTCCCGGAAAACTTCGCCCGCCCGTACTCGTCGGTGACCATCACCGAGTTCTGGCGCCGCTGGCACATGTCCCTGTCCCGCTGGTTCCGCGACTACGTCTACATCCCACTGGGCGGAAACCGCGCCGGCGCCGGCAAAACCTACCGAAACCTGTGCATCGTCTTCGTCCTGACCGGCTTCTGGCACGGCGCACAATGGACATTCCTGATCTGGGGCTGCTACCACGGCGCCCTCCTGGTACTCGAACGCCGCTTCAACGCCGGCGGCCCCCCAGCGAACCCGGCAGCCCGTATGGCCCGCCGCGCGGTCACCCTGATCCTCGTGGTGATCGGCTGGGTCTTCTTCCGCGCCACCGACCTGGGCCACGCTTTGGCCATGATCGGCCACATGCTGATCCCGGACTTCAACGGCCTCGGCGACGTCGTGGACAGTGCCCTGACGAACCAGCGCCTGGTCATCCTGCTCGCCGCACTCGCCGTGTTCGCCCTCCCCGCCAACCCGGTGACCGGCCCACTCCTCGAATCCTCCCGCAGCCGCGCGGCGACCGCGCTGCGCATCGGGGTGATGACGGCCGGGCTGGTCTATGCGGGGATTCTGGTGGCCACGGGGACGTTCAGCCCGTTCCTTTACTACCAGTTCTGAGTACATGCATATCGCGGATCGGCCCCCACCGCGACGTTCGCCAGCGCGGCCATGATCTCATAGAGTCCAGTTCGGCAGGCAGCCGACAACACGGAATCGCTGACGCGGCAACGCTTCGCCAGCAGGACGGTATTTGTCGAGTGGTGAGGATCTCTACTCCTGTGCGGTGTCGCGCATGACCGATGAGTATCAGGTTGTCGACGTGTCCAAGTGGCCGGTCGCGTCCATTGAACCTCGCGGTGACGAGCCGAAAACCTGGCTGGAGGAACCGGATTCACATCAGGAACCCCGCCGTTGGCTGTTCAAGCCCATCACCAGGCACGAGTGGGGCGATCAGGGCGAAGACTGGTCCGAGAAGATCTCCGCCGAAGTCGGGCGCCTCCTCGCCGTGCCCTGCGCTCGCGTCGAACTCGCCATGCACAAAGGCGAACGCGGCTTGATCTCCCTGGACCTTGCGCCAAGGCCGCTGCAGCTGTTCGCCGGAATGCTCCTTATGCCGGGCGTTGTACCGGGCTACCAAGTCGGAGCCGCCCGCGTTGACGGACGTCCCGGGCACAGCCTCTCGAACATTCGCCTGGCCCTCGCGGGATGCGCACCTCCGCCCGCGTCAGCCCTTCCTCCGACGTTCCACGCTTTCGACGTGTTCGTCGGATATCTGTTACTGGACGCACTCATCGCCAACCGCGACCGCCACGATGAGAACTGGGCTATCCTGCGACCGGCTGACCCGGTCCAACCCGACATGCTTTGCGGCGCCTACGACCACGCCAGCAGCCTGGGCTACAACCTCCGCGACGCAGACCGCGAGCAAAAGCTCCGCGGAGGCCGCGTCGTGCATTGGGTGAAACGCGGCACAGCGTGGCGGTTCGAGCACAGTACGCCACCTGGACCAGTCACGTTGGTTGCGCTCGCGGCCGAGGGGCTCAGGATGGCTGGTCCCGCCACCCGCGGCTACTGGATGGATCGCCTCCACAATGTTGACACCAACCTTCTAGTGAACGTCGTCTCGAGAATCCCTGGAATGTCGGACCCTGCGCGTACCTTTGCCATGGAGGTACTTCGGCTCAACCGGGAGAGGCTGCTCAATGAGTGTTGACTTCGTGTCGGCCGCTGACTCGCGGACGAGCACAACCCGAGACCCAGTCGTCCGCAGGATGGCGGTCGGTTGGCAGCATCCTGTGACCCGAGCCGTCGATGCCGTCGGGCTACTGGAGTTCGACGGCACCCGGCATCGATTTCGGTATCTCAGGCGCGCTTCACATGTCTCGGGCTTCCGGCCTTTCATCGGCTTCGCCCGGCTTGACAGTGTGTACGAGGCCGAGGCGCTGTTCCCACTGTTCGCACAGCGCGCCATGAGCCCGAGGCGACCTGACTACTCACAGTACCTACGTAGCCTTGATCTGGACGACACAGCGTCAACGTGGGAGCAGATCGCACGTACCGAGGGGCGGCTCGCCGGGGACACCATCCACCTGGTCCCCGAGCCATCCGTAGCTCCGGACGGCTCGACCACCGGCTGCTTCCTGGTCGCCGGCATACGCCATCGGATGCCTGATGAAGGCCGTCGAGACGCTGTCCTGGGCAGCCTGCAACCAGGTTCGAGACTCTTCCTCAGAGACGAGCCGGACAACCCGGTGAATCCACGCGCAATTTTGGTTCTCCAGCAGGACGAAATTGATCTCGGATGGGTTCCGAACATACTCGTCGAATATGTACACCAAGTCCGAAAATCGGGAGATTTCCGGATTCATGTTCGTCACATCAACGGTGCCGAAACACCCGTCCACATGCGACTGCTCGCAGAGTTGAGCGGAACAGCCGATCCCGGCTATCGGGCGTTTTCCGGCCCCGGCTGGGAGACTTACTGAGCAAGACGGGGCAGGAACCGCTCTTCAAAACCCGGTTCCACTCCGCAAGTTTCCATGTCCCCAGCAGATGAAATGACCGAAGACTGTCGAGACCTCCGCCACAGGCTTCTCGAAGGCATGAGCAACTTGGTCGAATTGAACGTTGCTAATCCGCGACAGTCTGAGGTGCCCCGTTCGGGATGGCGTTCCCCACCTCGCCCTCCAGCGGGGCGAGCAGGCGGAGGGCTTCCTGGAACGCATCGTTGGTGGCGGCGATGTGGTCGGCGACCTTGCTGCGCAGAGCCCGGACCTGAGCGTGGTTTTCCGTTGCTGCAGCCTGCTTCTGCAACGCGTCGGCGAGAGCGTTGTCCGCCTGGGATTTCTTGATGGCGATTTCTTCCGAGGCGCGGCGGTCGGCTTCGGCGCGGATGGCGGCGGCGTTGGCTTCGGCGGCGGCGGCGGTCTCAGCGCGTACGCGGGCGGCTTCCTCGTCGGCGTTCGCGCGGGCGAGTGCGGACGCTTCGTCGGCGGCGAAGCGAGCGTGTTCGGCTGCGGCATTGGCTTCCGTACGGGCTTCTTCCGCGGCTAAGTCCGCTTCGGCGCGGAGGCGGTACGCTGCCGCGTCTGCCTCGGCGCGGGCCTGGGCGGCTGCCTCGTCAGCTTGGGTACGGGCCGCGAAGGCGGCTTCGTCCGCTTCGGCGCGGGCACGGGTCGCGGCGGCGTCTGCCTCGGCGCGAGCTTTGTCGGCGGCTTGGGTGCGGGCCGTGATGTCCGCGTCTGCAGCCGCAGTGCGAGTGGCGATGTCCTCCTCGGCGGCGGCAGTCCGACTCGCAATTTCCGCATCGGCAGCCGCGGTACGGGTGGCGATGTCCTGATTCGCTGCCGCAATGCGGGATTCCAGGTCAGCCAGCCGGGCAGCGATGTTCTCGTCGGCTGCCGCGGTTCGACCCTCGATGTCCGCATTAGCCGCGGCGGTACGCGTCGCGATGTCCTCATCGGCAGCCGCGGTACGCGTGGCGATGTCCTGATTCGCTGCCGCAGTACGGGATTCCAGGTCGGCCAGACGAGCGGCGATGTCCTCTTCGGCGGCGGTCGTGCGGGCCTGCAGGTCCGCCTCGCGGGCGGAAAGGTCGGCCTTCGTCTCGGCGAGAAGGCGCTGCCGTTCGGATTCCGAGTCTTTGGCCGCTTTGTCCGAGGCGCGCTGGGTCTCGTGTGCGTAGCGGTCCGCTTCGGTGCGCGTTGATACCGCGTCGGCCTCGGCGGCGGCGCGCAGGTCGGCGATCTCCTCCTCGGCCAGCTGCATCATCAGGCGGACGCGTTCGGCCATCGCGCCGGCGCCCGCGGGGCTGGAGCTGACGCGGACCAGCGCCGATTTCGCCTCGGCCAGCTCGTGCTGCGCGGTGGTCAACGCCTTGGTCAGCTCGGCGACGGTGGCCATCGCCTCGTCGCGGTTGCGAGACGTCTGCTGCTGCTCACGGGTCAGTTCGATGATTCGCTCATCGACCTGCCGCTGGTTGTAGCCACGCATCGTGACGGCGAAGGAGGCGCTCTTCGCGGCGGGCTCGGACTTCTCGGGCGCGACCATCGGGACACCTTAATGACCTGGGCACCTTCTGCACGTACCGCCAAACGGCTGCATTACCAAACGCGAGACCCACCGTCACGCCCCGGCATCCCGATCAAGCAAGTCACCGCCGGGCAAGTCGGCAGGACCCGGCGGCCGCACGGCCGGGGAGGACGGCAGGCGCATCGTTCGGGTGACTCACTCGTGTGGGGTGCGCCTGGTCAGGGGAGCGCACCCGCCGCCGGGTGGCGGAGCGGAGATCATTGCGAGAGAGTTTCGCCGGCATCGAGCGAGCGCGACCGCTCCTGCGCAGGTGCGATACGGTTCCGCCGGAGCCGGAGGGAGGCCCGGTGGACGCGGTATTGGACGATCTCGCGCGGCACTGGCCGGTGTACGCCTCGATGCCGTTCGTGGCCGCGCTGATCGGTTACGTCACCAAGCGTGTGGCGATCGAGATGATGTTCCGGCCCCTCGAATTCGTCGGTCTCCGCCCGTTCTTCGGCTGGCAGGGCGTGGTGCCCAAGCACGGCGGCCGGATGGCGGCGATCGCCACGGATCTGCTCACCTCGAATCTGCTGGACATCAAAGAGGTCTTCGCCCGCGTCGATCCCGCGCTGGTCACCCGGGAGCTGGAACAGCCGCTGCTGCGCGTCGTGGACGGCATCGCCCGCGACGTGCTCCGGCAGCATCACCCGCGACTGTGGGAAATGCTGCCCGCACTCGCCCAGGAAATGCTGATCAAGCAGATCCAGGCGAGTACCCCGCAGCTGGTGCGGGAATTCCTCGACGAGATCCGCGATCGCCTCGACGAAGTGCTCGACGTCCGGCACATGACCGTCGAACGGCTCACCCGCGATCGGGCGCTGCTGGTCCGGCTGATCCGCGAAACCTCCCGGCCGGAGATGACGTTCATCGCGCGCGCGGGCATCTTCTTCGGCTTCGGGCTGGGGCTGGTGCAGGCGGTGGTGTGGGCGTTCACGCGCGAACCGCTGGTGCTGCCGATCTTCGGCGGCGCGATCGGACTGTTCACCGACTGGCTGGCGATCAAGATGATCTTCCTCCCGCGCGAGCCGGTGCGGGTGGGCCGGGTGATCCTGCAGGGCAAGTTCCAGCGCCGACGCGCGGAGGTCGCCCGCCAGTACGGCGAGATGATCGCCAACGAAGTGCTGACCGTGCCGAATCTGCTCGACGCACTGCTGCGCGGCCCCAAGTCGGACCGGCTGGTGAGCCTGGTCGAACGCGCTGTCGGGCACGCGGTGGACACACAGGTGAGCGTGGCCCGGCCGGTGGTCACTCTGGCTGTCGGCACACAGCGTCTGCAGGAGATGAAGCACGACGCCGCGCAGCGGGCGCTGGCCGAGCTGCCGCTGACCGTCCGGCACGCCGAGGGCTACCTGACCGAGGCCATGGACGTGGCGAAGCTGGTGGAACAGCGGATGCTCGCGCTCACCCCGCTGGAGTTCGAGGGACTGCTGCGCCCGGCGTTCCGGCAGGACGAGTGGAAGCTGATCGCGGTCGGCGGAGTGATCGGGTTCCTGGTCGGCGAGCTGCAGGTGCTGCTCATGCTTGGCTGAGTTTCGGTGTTCCCCGCACCGGGCGCATCCGACGTGGCTAACGTGAACCCGTGTCCGAACCACCCCAGCTGCCCGCCGTGCACGAGTCGTACCTGCCTCGCGAGCACGCGCTGCACCGTCCCCGGCACGGCAAGCGTCAGCTCGTCGCGCTGGTCAGCGCGTTGCTGTTCTTCACGACGCCGACCCTGCTGTGGGTGTTCGGGATGCGCCCCGGCGAGATCGAGAACCACAAGCTGGCCGGGTTCCCAAGCCTCGGCGCCGGCTTCGGGTTCTTCACCGACCTGCCGAAGTGGGCGACGGACCAGCTGTCCTTCCGGGCGGGCGCGATCGACGCCGCGGGTGCGGTCAGCCGGGGGGTGTTCGGCGAAGAGCCCCCGCTGGACCAGGGATCGGCGGCGAACTCCGGGCCGATCCCCGCGCCGCCGCTGCAGCAGCCCAGCGCACCGAAGTCCGGTCCGGCCGGTCCCACGCTGCCCACGACTACCCAGGCCGGGTTCCGCAATGTAGTGCAGGGGCTGGACGGCTGGCTCTACTACGGCTACGACGCCGAGTCCAAGTGCGCGCCGGCCCAGGACATCGACACGACCATGAAGCGGATCGAGCAACTGCGTCAGGCGGTGGAAGCCTCCGGCCGGAAGTTCGTGTTCGCGGTGACGCCCGACAAGTCGACGATGGTGCCCCAGTTCCTGCCCGACAGCTACCCGGGCAAGGACTGCTCGCAGGCCGCCGCGCCGAACGACTGGTACAAGATCATCACCGAAGGCCACTCGCTCGATCTGCGCCCGGCGCTGGCCGCCTCGGCCGCGCGGATCGGCAAGCCGATCTACGCGCCGAACGACACGCACTGGCGGGACGAGGGCGGGCTGGTCCTCGCCCGCGCACTGGCCGACCAGCTGCGGCCGGGCATCTCGAACAGCTGGCAGTCCGCCCCGTCCGGCCAGTACGACGCGGTCGCCGACCTGCCGCTGCTGCTCGGTAAATCCGGCCAGTTCAAGACGAACCAGATGTACACCCTGCGCCCGGACGGCGTGACGGATCGGGCGTCGGAGTTCCTCGCCAACATCGACACCCCGGTGCAGCGCACGGCCCCGCCACTGGCGGGCACCATCAACCAGCGCACGCTCATCTACGGGGACTCGTTCAGCCTGGCTTCCTCGCGCTACCTCGACGCGGCCTTCACGAACGTGACCTACCTGGCGTACTCGACGGACAAGACCACCCAGGCGCAGGCCGTGGACCAGTTCGTGAACTCCGAGGTGGTCGTGCTGCAAGCGGTGGAGCGCAACGTGTCCGGCGGGCTCGTGCCGTTCACCGACGAAGGGTTCATCCAGAGCGTGCAGACGGCGCTGGCCCAGCACCCGGTCCGCTGAGCGCGGCGGGTCAGCCGGCCGGGGCCGGAGCGGTCTCGACAGTGTCGCGCGGGCTGCGCACACCGCGGCTGCGGTCGCGCGCCCAGGCGATCACGCGGCAGACCAGGTAGATCAGGAACGAAATCGCCGTGACGAAGGCGCTCACGGGTTTGCCGGGGGCGAGCGACAGCACAATGCCGCCCAGCGCGGCGACTTCGGCGAAGACGACCGAGAGCACCGTCGCGCGCAAGGGGCTCGCCGTCACGCGCGCGGCCGCCGCGGCGGGCGTGACCATCAGCGCGACCACCAGCAGCGAGCCCACGATCTGCACGCTCAGCGCCGTCGAAACGCCCACCAGGAGCGCGAAAAGCACCGTCAGCAGGTTCACCGGCACGCCGCGTGCTTCGGCCACCGGGCGGTCCACACTCGCGAACAGCAGCGGCCGGTAGATGCAGGCGAGCACCGCGAGCACCGCCACCGCGGAGATCACCAGCGACGTCAGGTTGGTGTTGTCCACCGTGATGATCTGTCCGGTGAGGATGCCGAACTTGTTGCCCGACCGTCCTTTGTAGAACGACAGCAGCAGGACGCCCATGCCGAGCCCGAACGACAGGATCACGCCGATCACCGAATCGCGGTCGGCGTCGCGGGTGCCGAGGATGCCGAGCAGCAGCGCCGCGGCCACCGCTCCGGCCAGCGCGCCGTACTCCACGCCGACGCCGAGCAGCAGCGCGCCGGCCGCACCGGTGAACGCCAGCTCCGAGGTGCCGTGCACGGCGAAGGACATCCGGCGCATCACGATCAGCGGGCCGAGGATCCCGGCGACGAGCCCGAGGACCGCGGCGGCCACCAGCGCGGTCTGCACGCTGGGAAGCGCGGTGATCAGGTCCCAGGTCTTGGCGAAGTCGAACATGCCGTCCAAGGCTCAGCTCACTGCTTCCTGCTCGTGGTGGTGCGGTTCGTCCTCGCACAGCGCGCTTTGCGCCCCGGCGATGTGGATCTGGCCGCCGACGTACAGCACCTCGACGCGCGTGCCGTACAGCTGCGACAGCGTGTCCGAGGTCATCACCTCGTCCGGCTTGCCGATCCGGAACTGACCGTTGACCAGGTACAGCACCCGGTCGACGAACTGCAGGATCGGATTGATCTCGTGCGTCACGAAAAGCACGCCCGTCCCGGCTTCGCGGCGGCGCGCGTCGATCAGCTCGCTCACGGCGCGCTGATGCGCGATGTCCAGCGACAGCAACGGTTCGTCGCACAGCAGCACCGACGGGTCACCCACGAGCGCCTGCGCCACCCGCAGCCGCTGCTGCTCGCCACCGGACAACCGCCCGACAGGCTGCTTCGCGTACCGCGTACCGCCGACGGCTTCGATCGCTTCGGCGACACGGCGCTTCCGGGCGCGGATTCCGGCGAAGCCGATGCCCCAGCAGTGTCCGTCCAGCCCGAGGCCCACCAGGTCGGATCCGCGCAGCGTCAGCGAATCGTCGATCGCGCGCTGCTGCGGGATGTACCCGACCGCGCGGTTTGCGCCGCCCGGACGCCCGCCCGCGATCTCGACCGTGCCCTCGGACAGCCGCTGCACGCCGAGCAACGCCTTCAGCAGGCTGCTCTTCCCTGATCCGTTCGGCCCGAGCACGGCGAGGAACTCCCCAGGCTCGACGTCGAGATCCAGCCCGGACCAAAGGGTGCGCGTACCGAACGCCAGCCCGGCACCGCGGATGCGTACCGCGGGCCGGGCCTCGGGAAGCGACGCGGACATCAGCTGTTCAGCGCCGCGGACAGCGAGTCCACTTCCTTGGTCATCCAGTCAATGTAGCCCTTGACACCGGCGGGGAGCGTCTCGGCCACATCGACCACCGGCACGCCGGCGGCCTTCGCGTCGCCGACCACCTGCTTGGTCAGCGGGGTGGTCGTCTGCACGTTGTTCATCAGCGCCTTGACCTGCTTGGCCTTGATCAGCTGGGTGAACTGGGCGACCGCGTCCGCGGGCACGTCCGTCTCGTTCTCCACCGCGTCGGAGAACGCCTTCGGCGTGGCGTCCTCAAGCTTCGCGCTCCGCAGCAGGTAGTGCGCGACCGGCTCGGTGACCACGACCTTGCTGCCCGGATGCGCGGCGCCCACTCCGCCCGCCTTCTTGATCAGGCCTTCGAGCTGCCCCTTGAAGTTCTTGGCGTTGTCGTCGAAGGTCTGCTTCGCGCTCGGCGCGATCTCGCCGAGTGCGGCGGCGACCTGGTCGGCGACCTTCTCCACGCCCGGCAGGTCGTACCAGACGTGCTCGTTCTCGTCGCCGGTCGCGGCGATGTCGTAGGCGACCAGTTTCTTCGCGCTCGTCGCCTCGCCGGTGAGCTTGGTGAAGAACTCGTCGTAGCCGCCACCGTTGGCCAGCGTGAGCTTGGCGTCCTTGGCCGCGAGGGCGTCGTCGGCGGTGGACTCGTAGGAGTGCGGGTCGGCGGACGGGTCGTGAATGATCGAGGTGACCTTCACCTTGTCGCCACCGACCGCGGTGACCACGCTGCCCCACACGTCGGTGGCGGCGACCACCTTCACCTGCTCCCCCGCTTCGGCGGCGGAATCCTCGGACGAGGTGCCGGAGCACGCGCCCAGCGCGAGTACGGAAAGAGCAGCGGTCGCGGCGAGCGCCGTTCTGGTGCGGCGGGAAGTCATCGGGGCACTCCTGATCGCAGAAAAATGATCATGGGAATCGCTAATGGAAACCGTTGTCACATTCAGCTTACCCCATCCGAATGACCGCAGTCGCTCCACCAGGTGGCCGTACCTCCGGTGATCACCCAGCGGATCGAGACGCTCACCACAGGGGTGTTGCTTCAGGAAACCGATCTGAACCGTTACGGTTCGCGGATGGGCCGACCTATACGCACCCGGAGGCAGGCGACACTGGCGTCGCTGGCGGCGGAGCTCGGGGTGTCCAGGACCACGGTGTCCAACGCCTACAACCGCCCGGATCAGCTGTCTCCCGAGCTGCGCAGGCGCGTGCTCGAAACGGCCCGGCGGCTCGGTTATCCCGGCCCGGACCCGGTCGCCCGCTCGCTGCGCACCCGCAAGGCCGGCGCGGTCGGGCTGCTGCTGACCGAGAACCTGTCCTACGCCTTCCGCGACCCGGCCGCCGTCGGCGTGCTCGAAGGACTCGCGCTGGCCTGCGAAGACGCCGGCGTAGGGCTGCACCTGGTGCCCGCCAGCCCTGGCCGGGAGGATCTCGCCGCAGTGCACCGCGCCGGAGTGGACGGCTTCGTCGTCTACTCCGTGCCGGACGACGATCCGCATCTGGCCGCCGTGCTGGAACGGCCGGTGCCCACGGTGATCATCGACCAGCCGCGGATCGAGGGCATCGATCGGGTCGGCCCGGACGACGCCACCGCCGTCACCCAGCTGGCCGACCACCTGATCGCACTCGGTCACCGGCAGATCGGCGTGCTCTGCATGCGGCTGGCCCGCGAACGCAACGACGACTTCGTCAACGCGGAACGGCAGAGCAGCGCGCACTTCCACGTCCAGCGCACCCGGCTGGAGGCGCTGGCCGCCGCGTTCTCCGGCGCGGGCGTGGACTGGGCGAGCGTGCCGGTGGTCGAGCGCTTCGACCACACGGTGGACGATGGGGCGTCCGCGGCCCGCCAGCTGCTCGACGCGTATCCGCAGGTCACCGCCCTGGTCTGCACCTCGGACATCCTCGCGCTCGGCGCGCTGGCCGAGGCCGAACGCCGTGGCCTGCGCGTACCGCTAGACCTCACCGTCACCGGCTTCGACGGCATCTCCGAGGCCGAGCGGTCCGGCCTGACCACGGTGCACCAGCCGGTACTGGAGAAAGGCAAGGTAGCCGGCCGGCTCCTGCTCAGCTCCTCCGAGCGGGTCGGCCCGAAGGTGATCACGCTGCCCACCGAACTGCGCGTGGGCCGCACCTCCGCTCCGCCACGCACGATCGACGAACCCTGGTTCGGCGGCTGACCCCCGCGTCTGACGTCTGTGAAGGTGCCCTTCACGGACCCAAAGGCCAGGGTTCCGGCAAAGTCGGTGTAGAGGTCCGTGAAGGGACCCTTCACGGACTCTGGGTCTGTGAAGGTTCCCTTCACAGACCCGAAACCGGTCCGGCGCACGCTACGAGGTGGTCGCACACACCTCCGCATCGCCCACTGCCGGGTCCCCGACCAACTTTGCCGACACCCTGGACGCTGAGGCTGTGAAGGGTCCCTTCACAGCATCCCGTGATTTCCGGCCCACCGCATTGTGCCGAAGGGCCTGGGCGGGTTCCATGGGATGAACCGCCCGCGTAGCAGCGGGGAAGCGTGGCCGAAGGGTGACCATGACCTCCATCGACGTGCTGCTCAAGCGCAACCAGGAAATCGGCGACATCGTGCCCGGCGACCGGTCCTCGCCGCGGCCTTCCATGCACATCGCGATCCTGACCTGCATGGACGCCCGGATCCGGGTGTTCGAGATCTTCGGCCTGCTCCAAGGCGAGGCACATGTGCTGCGCAACGGCGGTGGCGTGGTCACCGACGACATGATCCGGTCGCTCACGCTCAGCCAGCGCAAGCTCGGCACCCGTGAGGTACTGATCGTGCAGCACACCGAGTGCGGGCTGTCGATGGTGACCGACGAGGAGTTCAAGGACGAACTGGAGACCGCCACCGGCCTGCGCCCGACCTGGGCGGTCGAGGCGTTCCGGAAGGTCGAGGACAGCGTGCGCACCTCGGTCGAACGGGTCCGGCGCAGCGCGTACCTCCCGCACACCGAGAACGTGCGCGGGTTCGTCTACGACGTCAAGGCGGGGAGCCTGACCGAAGTGGCCTGAGGCGGGTCGGCTTCAATGTCGGGGTGGCTGTGGACACCGACGTACTGATCGACTGGTTCTCCGAGGTCGGCCGCGACCTGCCGTGGCGCGAGCCGGAGTGTTCGGCGTGGGGCGTGCTGGTCAGCGAAATCATGCTGCAGCAGACGCCGGTCGCCCGCGTGCAGCCGATCTGGCTGGAATGGCTGGCGCGGTGGCCGGTGCCTTCGGCGCTCGCCGCGGAGACCACCGGCGAGGTGGTGCGCGCCTGGGGCAAGCTCGGCTACCCCCGGCGCGCGCTGCGGCTGCACGCGGCGGCCACCGTGATCGCAGCCGAGCACGGCGACGTCGTACCGTCCGATGTGGACACCCTGCTCACGTTGCCGGGTATCGGCGCGTACAGCGCGCGGGCCGTCGCCGCTTTCGCCTACGGCAAGCGGGCGCCGGTGGTGGACACGAACGTGCGGCGGGTCGTCGCGCGGGCCGTGCACGGTGCGGGCGACGCTGGTCCGGCGTCGAACACCCGCGACATGGCCGACGTCGACGCGTTGCTGCCGGCCGAGGACGCCCCAGCCGCGAAGCTGTCCGCGGCGTTGATGGAGCTGGGCGCGTTGGTCTGCACGGCGCGTTCGCCTCGGTGCGCGGACTGCCCGATCCACGCCGATTGCGCGTGGCAGCACAACGGCCGTCCCGAGTACAGCGGCCCGGCCAAGCCGGTGCAGAAGTTCGCCGGCACCGACCGTCAGGTCCGCGGACTGCTGCTGGATGTGTTGCGCGGCAGCGAAGGCCCGGTCGAGAAGGCGCGGCTGGATCTGGTGTGGCACGAGGCGGGCCAGCGCGATCGCTGTCTCGATTCGCTGCTGGTCGACGGTCTGCTGGAACAGACCGGCAACGGCCTGTTCGCCCTTCCCGGGGAACACTGACGAGTTACTCCTAAAGTCGGCAAAAAGTTGTCATGATCTTGCCGCGGGGTTAGCTTTCCTCCGTCGTATTCCGGTGAAGGAGTTCGCATGGGGGAGACAACGCGTCGGACCGCGCTGAAGAGCGGGTTCACGGTCACCGCGGCCGGAGCGCTCGGGCTCGCCACGGCGGGCCGGGCAGCCGCGGCCGCGGCTCCCGTCATCCACCCGACGAGCGAGTGGAAGGCCCGTGCCGCGACCGGCGCGATCGTGGTGGAGAACCACAAGCCGACCTACCTCGTCGTGCACCACACGGTCGATCCCGGCAACAACACCGACTACTCGCTCGCGCACGCGTTGCAGATCTCGCGTGACATCCAGAACCTCCACATGGACACCCGCGGCTGGATCGACACCGGGCAGCAGTTCACGAACAGCCGCGGCGGGTACGTGACCGAGGGCCGGCACCGCAGCCTGGAGGTCCTGCGCGGCGGCACCAAGCATGTGCAGGGCGCGAACGTGGCCAACCACAACAGTGCATGCCTCGGCGTCGAGAACGAAGGCATTTACAGCAAAGTCGACGTACCGGTGGCGCTCTGGAATTCGCTGGTCAAGCTGCTCGCCTACATCGCGAGCCAGTACCACATCACGCCCGACTTCATCAAAGGCCACCGCGACTTCAACTCCACCGAATGCTGCGGCCAAGTCCTCTACGACCGGCTGCCGGAGCTGCGCGAAGCCGTCGGACAGCAGCTCGGGATCGCCCCGAGCCGGGCCGACGTCCCGGAGTGGCCGCTGCTCAAGCCGGGCGACGCCGGCCCCAAGGTGGCCACCGCGCAGCGTTTCCTGCGCGCAGCCGGTTTCCCGGTACCGACCGACGGAGTATTCGGCACGGCGACCACGCAGGCGGTCGCGGCGCTAGCGGCCGAACACGGCCTGTCCCGTGACAGCTGCACGGCCGCACGGGCCGCCGATGAGTCCGGCTTCCTGGGCTCGGACGTCTGGCCGCTGATCGCGCCGACAGGCCGCTCGGCCGCGGCGTGGCGCAGGGAGCTGGCCCGCTGAGGCGTCACAGGCCGGACAGGAATGCTTCCACCGCACCACGGTAGGTCTCCGGCGCTTCAGCGTGCGGCAGATGCGCCGAACCGGGCACGACGAAGTGCTGCGCGTCGGGCACCCGGGCCGCGATCTCGGCCTGCTGCCCCGGCGGCATCGCGGTGTGCTCGCCCTCGATCACCAGCAGCGGACAGCGAATCCGGGACACCACGGGCCAATAGTCGCGACGGCCCCATTCCGCGGCGATCTCGTAAAGATCGGGCAAATCGGCGATCAGGTGATAGCCGTCTTCGCGCTCTTCCACACATTCGACGAAGTAATCGCCCGCCGCACCGAAGAACTCGCGGACGTGGGCGAGCGATTCAAACGGCACCGGCCAGCTCTCGAAATACCCGCGCCAGGTCTCCACCGTGCGACCGCGCTGATCCGGCGCGAAGTCCTCGCTGACCACCGCGCGCACCAGCTCCGGGTGCTCGGCCGCGGCCGACCAGGCGTGCAGCCCGCCCATCGAATGCCCGATCAGCACTGACGGCCCCAGCTCGGCCAGCACCTCGGCGATGTCCGCCGTGAACTGCTCGGTGGCCCACGGCCCGGTGCGCGGCGCCCGGCCGTGCCCACGCGCGTCGAGACCGTGCACGGTGCCGTACCGCTTGAGCCACTGCGCGACCGGCCACCAGGTGCGGGCGCGGCCCATCAGCCCGTGCAGCACCAGGATCGACACGCCGGTGCCGCGGTCGCCGCCGAAGTCGATCAGGCCTGGTCGCACTGGTCCTCCCGGGGTTGCTCAGGTTCACGCGTTCCCCGGAGACCCTAGGCTGAGTCTCATGCTCAGCCGCCGACCCGCTGTCCTCGTCCTCACCGGCGTGCTGGCACTGTCCGCGTGCAGTACGGACGACCCGCCGCCGCTGCACCCTGTTCCCGGGGCGAGCGGAGCGGGCGATCCGTACTACCCGGACGACGGCAACGGCGGCTACAACGCCCTCGACTACCACGTGGACGTCAGCTACGACCCGCCGAGCGGCCGGCTCGACGGGGACACCACCGTCACGTCGAAGGCCACTCAGGACCTCAGCAGCTACAACCTGGACCTGCGCGGACTCGACGTGGCGTCGGTCGAAGTGGAGGGGAAACCGGCGAAGTTCAGCCGGCAGAAAGAACACGAGCTGGTGATCACCCCAGCCGATCCGCTGCGCTCCGGCACGGAATTCCGCACGCGGGTGCGTTATTCCGGCATGCCGGAGAAAACCCCGCATTCCGGTGTCGGCGACAACGGGTGGAGCCGGTCCGCGGACGGCGGCGCCTATCAGGTGGGCGAGCCGCATTCCGCGTCGTTCTGGTATCCGGTCAACGAAACCCCGCGCGACAAGGCGACCTTCACGCTCACCGCGCACGTGCCTTCGGGCTGGACGGTGCTCTCGAACGGCCGTGAGCAGGGCAGCGGCACCAAGGACGGGAAGACCACCACGACCTGGCAAGAACCGAATCCGGTGGCCAGCTACCTGACCACGATCGCGATCGGCAAGTTCACGGTGGAACGGGCCACGCTGCCAAACGGCACGCCGGTGGTGTCCGGATACGCGCCCGGCGCGGAGTCCCGTGAAGCGACCGGTGCCCGGCTGCCGGAGATCCTTTCGTTCCTGGAAAGCAAATTCGGCCCATACCCGCAGAGCGCCGCAGGCGGCATCTACCTCGACGAGGACATCCACTTCTCGCTGGAGACGCAGACCCGCCCGACGTACGCGAAGTGGGCGGAAGTGCCCACAGTGGTGCATGAGAACGCACACCAGTGGTTCGGCGACTCGGTGACCCTCGACTCGTGGTCCGACATCTGCCTGAACGAGTGCTTCGCCTCCTACGCGCAATGGCTGTGGGCCGAACGCGAGGGCAACGACCTCGACCAGCAGTACCGCACGGCCGTGGAGATCACCAGGAACAGCGCGGATTTCTGGGCCCGCAAGCTGGTCGGCATGGGTGCCGGGCACGAGTTCGAGGCGGTGTACGACAAGGGCATCCTCGCCATGCACGCGCTGCGCCGGGAGCTGGGCGAAGCGGCCTTCTCGAAGCTGATGCACGAATGGCCCGCCGAGCACCGCACCGGCAACGCGACCTGGGCGGATTTCGAGCAGCTCGTGGCCCGGCTGGCCGGCCACGACATGCGCGGCTTCCTCACCGACTGGTTCCACGGCACGAAACTGCCCACCGACGCCGACCTCTACCCGGGCGCGCTGCGCCACTGACCCGGGCGCCCGGCGTCAGTAGGCTGGGGGCATGGCAGTGGTGAAGATCAACGCAATCGAGGTTCCCGAAGGCGCCGGCCCCGAGCTGGAGAAGCGGTTCGCCGCCCGGCTGCACGCGGTGGACCAGCAGGCCGGGTTCCTGGGCTTCGAGCTGCTCCGGCCGGTGTCCGGCGACCAGCGCTACTTCGTCTACACGAAGTGGGAGTCCGAGGAGCACTACCAGGCCTGGGCCAAGGGGCCGTCGCGCGAGGCACACGCGGGCGAGCGTAAGAACCCGGTCGCCAGCGGGGCGAGCCTGCTGGAGTTCGAGGTCGTGCAAGAGTCCAAGCCGGGTGAGTGACGAACTCGCCCGCGCGGCCGAGCTGATCCACGGGGCCGGCGCACTGCTCGTGTGCGCCGGCCCCGGGATGGGCGTGGACTCCGGACTGCCCGATTTCCGCGGCGACGAGGGGTTCTGGCGGGCCTATCCGTCCTACGCGGGGCTCGGCCTGCGGTTCGAGGAGCTGGCCGACCCCCGGCATTTCGCCGAGGATCCCGAGCTGGCCTGGGGTTTCTACGGGCATCGGTTGGCGCTCTACCAGGCCACCGTGCCGCATGCCGGATTCGGCCTGCTGCTCGAATGGGGACGTGCGAAACCCGGCGGCGTGCGCGTGTTCACGTCCAATGTGGACGGACAGTTCCAGGCGGCCGGATTTCCGTTCGTGGCGGAGGCGCATGGCTCGATCCACCACCTGCAGTGCCTGGCGGGCTGCACCCGGGAGATCTGGCCCGCCGACGAGGTCGTGGTGGATCTGGACGAGCCGACCATGCGGGCGCGCCCGCCGCTGCCTGCGTGTCCCCGCTGCGGGGACCTGGCCCGGCCGAACATTCTGATGTTCGGCGACTACGACTGGGTCCGGGACCGCAGCCAGGCGCAGCTGGACGAGCTGACCGCCTGGCGGCGCGAGCACCGTGACCTGGTGGTGGTCGAGCTGGGCGCCGGACAGGCAGTGCCGACCGTCCGCCGTTACGCCGAGCTGGCCAGCGCGGCGAACGGCGCGCTGATCCGGATTGCTAATCCGACCAAAAGTAGGCCGACCCCCACCCGGCACGTAACCGTTGCTACGAAGCCATCAGGCCGTGACTGTGGTCGGATTAGCAATGATCGGCACAGTAACCCGCGCGAACCGCAGGTCCGCCACGGCCGCGGTGTCTCCATCCCGGCGGGTGCGCTGGAGACCTTGTCGCGGCTGGCCTGAGCCGTCACGGCAGCTGAACCTCGGCGTACACCGCACGATGGTCGGTGCCCACAACGTCGAGCGCTCGGTAGTCGCGCACGGCGACGCGGCGATCGACCAGCACGTGGTCGAGTGTCGCGAACGGGATCGCGGTGTTCGGCCAGGTCGGATCGAGGCCATCGCCGACGCTCGCCGCCGCGTCCACGTACCCGCGCGAGAGCACGGTGCCCAACGCGGCGTGATCGAGGGTCGCGTTGAAGTCGCCGGCCAGCACGCGTAGCCCGTGCTCCCCGATTGCCCGGGACAGGTCCCGCAACTCCTGCTCCCAGCCGTCGAACCCGACGTCCGGCGAACGCGGATGCACCGCGATGACCTCCAGCTTGGCGCCGCCGAGGTCGGCCTCCGCGCCGGGCTGCTTGGCCGAGGAATCCCCGGCGTAGTTCTGCTCGGTGAGCGGGAACCGCGAAACGATGCCGGAGCCGTTCGCGCCGTTCGCCGGGTGCAGCACGCGGTAGGGCAGGTCCTTGAAAAGCCCGGCCTTCTCCAGCCCGGACACCGCGGCCGGGGTCAGCTCCAGCAGGTTCAGCACGTCCACCCGGTTGTCCCGGACCAGCTGCAGCACCGTCGCGGGGTCCACTCGACCGAGGTAGAGGTTCGCGGCGAGCACCCGCACCGTGCGGCCGTGAGCGTTCGGCTGATCGTCGGACAGCACCCTCGGCACCACGAACGCCACGAGCAGCACCGCCAGCGCCAGCGCCACCCCGCCGATCCACCAGCGACGCAGCAGCAGCGCAAGCGCGCCCAGTATCGCTCCGTAGACCACCAGGTACGGCGTGAGCGAGAGCAGTGCGGTCAGGTACCAGCCACCGCCGTCGTAGCCGACCGTGCGCAGCATTGCGACCGTCAGCAGGGGCAGCCCTGCGAGCAGCAGCAGAGCTGTGACCACCCGGTTGCGCGGCTTGGCCTCCATCACCATGTGCCTGAGTATGCCGTCCCGATCAGTACCGCTGCCGGGGCCTGACAGGCGCTGTCAGCAAGCTGTGCGTGGCCTGCCAGGTCAGGAGGGCAAGGTCGCTGGTGCCGTCCCGAAGGAGAAACGAATGTCACACGCGATCCGGGCCGAGGGCCTAAGCGGTTCGGGGAGACGAAAGCGCTGGACGGGGTGGACCTGGAGGTACCGTTCGGCCACGTGGTGGGGATGCTCGGGCCGAACGGCGCGGGCAAGACGACCGCGGTCCACATCCTGGCCACCCTGCTGAAACCGGATGCCGGGCACGCCACGGTCGGCGGATACGACGTGGTGCGCGACCCGGTTCGGGTCCGCAGCCAGATCGGGCTCACCGGCCAGTACGCCTCGGTCGACGAGGACCTCAACGGCACCGAGAACCTGGTGCTGCTCGGCAGGCTGCTGGGACTCACCCGGCCGGACGCGGGCCCGTGCGAAGGAGCTGCTGGCACGGTTCAAGCTGACGGACGCGGCCAAACGGCCCATCCGCACCTATTCCGGGGGCATGCGCCGCCAGCTTTACCTGGCCGCGAGCCTAGTCGGTCGTCCCGCGGTGCTCTACCTGGACGAGCCGACCACCGGGCTGGATCCGCACGCCCGCAACGAGGTGTGGGCCGTGGTGCGCGGGCTGGTCGCGGACGGCGCGACCGTGCTGCTGACCACTCAGTACCTCGAAGAGGCCGATCAGCTGGCCGACCGGATCACCGTGTTCGACCACGGGCCGTAGTCGCCGACGGCCGGGCCGACGAGCTGAAGCGGCTCGTCGGCGGCCAGACCGTACAAGTGCGCCCGACGCGTGCGGACGATCTCGACACCGTCGCCCGCATCCTTGGGGAACTCACCGGCGTCACGCCCGCCCACTACAGCGGCAGCGGACTGCTCACCGCACCAGTGCCGGATCCGGTCCTGCTGTCCACTTTGGTCCGGAAACTGGACGAGGCGGGCATCACTTCCGACGAGCTGGCCCTGCGCCTGCCCAGCCTCGACGAGGTTTTCCTGGCACTGACCGGGCATACCGTCAAGGAGTCCACTTCGGACCGAGCGCTCGAAGGGAGCCTCCGATGACCGCACCCATACTCGACCCACCCCACCGAATCCACTTCGGACATGCGGCGCAACACTCTTTTTCCTTGCTTGGCGGAGAATACTGAAGATCCGCAAGAACCCGAGCAGATCCCAGCTCCACTCGACCACCGCCCGCAGGGTGCGCTGACGCGGCAGGGCGGTGCGGCTGCCCGAGGTCAGCAGACGGAACCGATCGTCGAGAGCGATCTGTCCGGCGGTCATCGAGCGCAACCGGGCCGCGGCCAGTTCCAAGGCGAGCGGCATTCCGTCCAGCCGACGGCAGATCTGCGTGACAGCCTCCACTGTGGACTCGTCGAGGTGGAAGCCCGGACGTACCGCGACCGCACGATCCAGGAAGAGCCGCGCGGAATAACCGACCTCGCTCGGGAGGGAGGTGTCGGCGGGCACCGGCAGTGGGCCGAGCGGGCACAACGCCTCACCGGTGATCGCGAGCGGCTCGCGGCTGGTCGCGAGCACCCGTAACCCGGGCACCCGGCGCAGCAGGTCGTCGGCCAGCCGGGCCGCGGTGTCGATCACGTGCTCGCAATTGTCCAGAACCAGCAGCGATTCCCCACTGGAAAGCACCTCCGCCGCGTGCTCCACCGACCCCAGCGGCCGACGCCGCACCTCGGTCTCGCCCACTCGCGTCTCCCGCACCTCAAGCGCGGCGAGCAGCGAACCGAGCACGTCCGCGGCATCGCGCACGCCGGCGAGCGGCACGAACCACACCCGGCTCCGCGCCTGCGCGGGGTGTCTCGACGCCGCTTCGGTCGCGAGCCGCATCTTCCCGGCTCCGCCCGGACCGACGAGTGTCACCAGCCGGGCGTCCGCGAGCAGTTTCAGCTCATCCGTCCGGCCGATGAAGCTGGTCAGCCGTTGGGGCAACCGGTCGGCCACGGCAGGCTCCGACGCGAACTCGCCACGCAAGGCTCGCAAGTGGACGTCCTGTAGCTCCGCGGACGGATCCACGCCAAGTTCTTCGGCCAGGACGGCACGCATCGCCTCGTACGCGCGCAACGCATCGGCTTGCCGCCGTGCGGCGCACAACGCCTGAATTCGTAGCCCGACCAGTCGCTCTCGCAACGGTTGCTGCTGCACGGCGGCAGCCAGGTCGGACAGCACCTCGGCGTGCCGACCGAGCCGCAGCTCGGCTTCGAACCGGTCCTCCGTGACCTCCGCACGCATTTCGTCCAGCCGACCGGCGAACTCGGCGGCGAACGGCGCGTCGAGCACATCGGCCAGCGCCGCACCCCGCCACAGCTCCAGCGCTTCACGCAGTATCTCGGCAGCACGGGGGTCACGTCCGGCGGCAAGCTCGTTCCGGCCCTCCGTGGCCAGCTGCTCGAGCCGGTGCACGTCCACCGCTTCGGCGGAGATCACGAGCCGGTACCCGCCTGGGCCGGACTCCAGCTGTACGCCGGGCTGCCGCAGCACCCGGCGCAGCCGCGAGACCAGGGATTGCAGCGCGTTGGCGGCGTCGGCAGGCGGCTCGTCGCCCCACAGCCCGTCGATCAGCGTGTCGGCCGGTACCGCGCGACCTGCCTCCAGCGCGAGCCTGGCCAGGAGCATGCGGAGGCGTGCGCCGCCGATGTCGATCGGCGTGCCGTCGTCCTCCGCCGCCCGCAACGGCCCCAGCAACGCCGCGTACACGACTCCAGCCTTCCTGACTGCGGCGGCGAACGGGCCGCACCCGACGGAAGTGGGGATTTTCCGGACATATCACTTTCGGCCGATCCCCGTGACCGGCCGTGCCCGATACGTTGCCCTGATCCGCCGATCAGACAGGAGCCTCATGACTGCATCGAACCGCCGGCGCCGCCCGACGGTGACGGCCGCCGCCACGCTCGCCGCGTTGAGCCTGGTCACCGGGGTCGCGTCGGCCGGACAAGACGGCTGGGGACGACCGGCGCCCGGCTCGGACGGCGGCGGCGACAGCTACTACCCGCAGGACGGCAACGGCGGTTACGACGTGGCCGACTACAACTTGAAGGTCTCTTACGCACCGGACAGCCACCAGCTGACCGGGCTGCAGACGATCACCGCGCGGGCGACCCAGTCGCTCAGCTCGTTCAACCTCGACCTCAAGGGCCTCACCGTCGACACGGTGAAGGTGAACGGGCAGTCCGCGAAGTTCACCCGAAGCGGCGACCACGAGCTCGTCATCACGCCCCGGGTGCCGTTGTTCAAGGGGCTGCCGTTCTGGGCGGAGATCGCCTACCACGGCGTGCCCACGCCGATCAAGGACCCGGTGCTCGGCAACAACGGCTGGCAGTTCTCGGAATCCGGCGGCGCGTTCGTGGCCGGTGAGCCGAAGTCGGCCACCACCTGGTACCCGGCGAACGACACTCCGCGGGACAAGGCGACGTTCCATCTCGCCATCACGGTTCCGGACGAGTGGGGAGTGATCTCCAACGGCCGCGAAGGCCGTTCGTTCGCCGCGCCCGGCGGCACCACGCACGTCTGGGCGGAGAACACGCCGGCCGCGCCGTACATGACCACGGTCGCCATCGACAAGTGGACCTTCGATCGCCAGCAGCGCAAGGACGGCACCCCGATCGTCAGCGCATTCGCACCCGGCACGCCCGACACGACCAAGGAGGCCGAAGCGAAGCTGCCGGAGATCCTCGACTTCCTGGAGTCGAAGTTCGGCAAGTACCCGGTCGACGCCGCAGGCGGCATTTTCCTCGCCGAGCCGATCGGATTCTCGCTGGAGACTCTGAGCCGGCCGATCTACTCGGGCCGGGCAGGCGACGAGAGCACGATCGTGCACGAGAACGCCCACCAGTGGTACGGCGACACGGTGGCGGTGGACCACTGGAAAGACGTCTGCCTCAACGAGTGCTTCGCCTCATACGCGACTTGGCTCTGGGACCAGGCCAAGCACAGCGTGAACCTGGACGACCGGTACCGGACCAAGGTCGGCGCGGTCACCCAGGGTTTCTGGAGCGGCAAGCTCTACGACATGGGCCCCGGCAAGGAGTTCACTGCGGTGTACTCCAAGGGCCCGATGATGCTGCACGCGCTGAGCAAGTACATCGGACAGGCCGCTTTCGACCGCGTACTCAAGACCTGGCCCGCGCTGCACCGTGACGGAAACGCGAACATGCAGGAATTCCAGCACTACGCTGAAGCGGTGGCGCACAAGGATCTGCAAGGCTTTTTCGATGCCTGGATCTACGGCACCGGAAAGCCCGCGGATCAGTACCTCTACCCGGGCGATCTGAAACCGGCAGCGTGACAGCGGTGCTGCTGACGGGGTTCGCGCCGTTCGACGGAGCGGCCGCGAACCCCTCCTGGCAGGCCGCTTCGCTGGCGGCGTCGCGCCGGAACGACACAGTGGCAGTCGAACTGCCCTGCGAGTTCGGCGCGGCGCTGCCCGCGCTGCGCGCCGCGATCGAGGAGCACCGGCCTTCGCTGGTCGTGTGCACCGGCCTGGCGAGCGGCCGCCACGCGGTCACGCCGGAGCGGGTGGCGATCAACCTCGTCGACGCCCGGATCCCGGACAACGCCGGGGCACAGCCGATCGACGTACCGGTGGTCGAGAACGGCCCGGCAGCGTACTTCACGAAATTGCCCGTCAAAGCCGCAGTAGCCGCGATCGAAGCAGCCGGGTTGCCCGCCGCGGTCTCATTCACCGCCGGTACGTACGTGTGCAATCAGGTCTTCTACGGCCTCCTCCACCTGCTCGCCACCGAACTGCCGGACCTCCGCGGCGGATTCGTACACGTCCCCGCCGAGGCGGATCTCTCCGTCGCGAATTCGGCCGCTGCGCTCGGCCTCGTGATCGACACCGCGCAGACGGTCGCCACGGACATGCCGGTACCGTCCGGCACCCTGCATTGAGTCTCTCGATTCACTGTCCTGGCAACACTTCCTCGTCGAAACTGCCCTCCTCGTAGGACCCGACAAGGTCTTCCGGCCGTTGGGCTGGGTACTCCGCGCCGTTGTTCATCAGCATCCCGGTCACCCCAGCCCATCGGACTGGAAGAACAGAAGACCGGCCTTCCTCCCGATGCCGGCCGCACAACTCACCCCCTTGCCATCGGTGATCAAGGATCCGGCCACTCATCTGCTTGCGCACACCTTGCTCTATCTTGCCCAGCTCGATGCCCTCGCAAAAGGTGACGCCGTAACTTCCCTGCGGAAACCGGCAAAGCGCCACCCGCCCGACCCGCGGTCCCGTCCGTGATCGCGGGCTCGTCCGACCATAACTCGCGACGGCGCCGGCCAGCTTGAGCATGCAGGGAGTCAGCCCGTCCAGCCCCGAGACTCCCGGCCGATGTTGATACGGCCCCAAGCCTGGGATCGAGACCGCCGGCGAACCGGAGGACTGTGGCAGGACCAATGCCGTGCCCGATGACGCCGACGAAGAACCCTTCGCCGTTCCTTCCGGTCCCGCCGAAGGCAACAACCCTTGATACGCGGCCGAACCTTGCCCGTCGCCGGTTCCGCCGCCATACCGCGCTGCGACTCCGAGGCGCCCTGCCAGGCCATGCCTTACTGCAGCTCTGAAATGCCCGGGACGGCCATGCCTCCTGCAGCCCTGAAGTACTCGACACAACCACACCTCGCCACAACCCCGAAGCACTCGGCGCAGCATGCTTCGCTGCAACCTCGAACTGCCCGGCACAGCTATGCCTCGCCGCAACCCCGGAGTACCCGACACAACCACGCCTCACCACAACCCCGAAGCGCCCGGCAATGTCACGTCCTGCCTCGGCCTCGAACCGCCCGGTACCCCGGCAGCCCCGACAGCCCCCGGCGGAGAAGCTCGCACCCCATCCGGCGACTTCCCTTCGTCCGGCGGCGCACCCGAAACGTCCGCCGAAGCCGGTGATTCCCCTTGTTGTCCAGTCCAACCTGGTCCTAGGCCCGAAACCGGGATCCACGGCAACCCCGGCGCCACGATTGGTGCTACAGCAAGACTTCCCGAATCGATCTCGTCGAGTGGCACGTGGTGGAGCCCGAAAGCGACCGCCGTTTCCGGCTGGTCCTGGGTGGTCGGTGCCACGCCGACGATCTTGCCGACCAGCTCGGCCAGCAGCGGCATCCGGCTCGGACCGCCGACCAGGTAGACCCCGCCGAGCTGTGCCGCGCTCAGCCCGCCTCGCCGGATCGTCGCGGCGAGCAGCTCGGCGCTGCGCAACAGGCTCGGCCGCACCAAGGCTTCCAGCTCCGCCCGGGTGACCAGCACGTCGCCGAACGGATCGGGCATCGGCACCTCGGTCCGCGCGTGCCGGGACAAGCTCTCCTTCGCGTCACGCACGACCTGCAGCAACGCGCGCCGCTGCCGGCGATCAGCGGTCGACTGTGGCCGCAACAACCGCTGCCACTGCGCTGGATCGGCATGCGAAACCGACCGTCCGATATGGACGATCAGCGCCTGGTCGATGTCCAGGCCGCCCAGATCCGCCAGCCCGTCCCCGGCAAGCACGGAGAGTCCATCGGCGCCGAAGCCCACTACCGCACAATCGAAGGAGCCCGCCCCGAGGTCGTAGACCGCGAGCGGTCCGGGACCCCGTGCACCGCGCGACGCATAGTGCGCAGCTGCGGCGACCGGCTCCGGCACCAACCGGATCCCGCGGAACCCGGCCTTCTCCGCCGCGGCCCGCAGAGTTTCTTGCCAGGCCACACCCCAGCCCACCGGATGCGAGAGCCGCACCTCGTCCGGGAGCCCCGAAAACTGTCGCACGGCCTCCTCGCCCATCCGCCGGAGCACCGCGGCGAACACGTCGACAATGGACACTGCACGCTCGCCTAGCACCAGCTCCCCATCCCCGATCCGCCGCTTCGGGCTCGGCTCGAAGCGGCTCGGATCGAGCCGAGCCCGCCGCTGCGCATCCTGTCCGACCACGAGCAGGCCGCCTTCGGCGGCGTAGACCGCGGACGACATGGTGACCGACCCGTCGACCTCAAGAGCCCGAGATTCCCTCCCGAACGCGGAAAGCACTCCGACCGTGCTCGCAGTGCCGAAATCGATCGACAAGACGTCCACATTCTCCCCCTCCACAATCCCCGGCACGTGATCCCGCGAACCAGGCGAGCCGGCGCCAATGACAACAAGCCTATCAGACTAGACACTTGCGCGTCTAGAGGGCTAGACTTAGCATGTGGTCATCAAGAGGATGAAAGCCGCAGCGGTGCTACAGCTGGCCAGGGCGGCGGCAAGGCACAAGGGCTACACAATCGAGGAGCGAAGGGGAAGAGGCAAGGGCTCGCACATGATGTATGTGGTGGTCGGCAAGGGTAGCGGCGCAGTTGCGCGCTTCGCGTTGACCGGCCATTCGCGCGACGTCTCGATCGGAGTACTGCGCGCGGTGGAAAGCGGACTGTCCCACCTGTTCGGCGAAAAGTGGATGGAGAAACGATGAGTTGCCCGACCTATCCGGTCACCGTCACGCGCGAGGACAACCTGTGGGTGTCGGTCGTGACCGACGGCCTGGCCGAAGGCACCGTGGGAGCAGCGGACTTCGAGCACTTCGCCGAGGTCGATCCGGGCATGCGCGAGGTCATCGCCGATCTGACCAGCACCGAGCCGGACCACTTCGACATCAGCTGGCGCTACGAGTTCTCCGAAAAGGACCACACTGCCCTCATCCGTGAGTATCAGGCAGCCGAACGGGTCGCGGCCGCGCTGGCCCACTGGCGCGACCGAGCCCGCCGCCGGCTCGTCGGCGAACTGAACGGGCAGCTTTCCCAGCGCGCACTGGCCGATCTGATCGGACTGTCCCACCAGCGGATCCACCAGATCAGCCACGAACCCGAATTCGGCGAAATCGACCTGATCCGTCCCGCACCGGCGCTGGTCGATGCATTGGTGGACATCGCGCACCACAGCCCGCTGGCGCCGACCGGAGCCGACGCGGACTCGCTCCGCGCCAAACTGCACGAGGTTTTGGAGGTGGTCGATGGCTAATCGCGCAGGCGACTGAACTCTTCCGCCGGAAACGGGGTGGCCCGGCTCTCCTCGGCCAAGCGCCGGTAGAAGTCGTTCATACGCACGGCCGTGCCGACATGCCGGGACACGATCGACGCAGCCGGTTCCGGCAACTCGATCGAGTTCCGAGGATGGTGGACGCTCCGCGTGTCGTACGGGCTCTCGCTACTCCGTACACCCTGAACGGGCTGGGCAATGCACTGAAGGTAGGCAGTGCGTTCGGCACGGTCGGTGGTACCGGCAAGTTCGGTCACCAGCCAGTTGACCAGGTGGGTGCGCAGATAGGCGCGGTCGTGCCCGATGTTGCGGGCAGCGAACTCCTGTTCTTGCTGGCTGAGGTCGAACCGAGTGGACAAGGCGAGCCCGAAATCCGTGAGGTAGATGCGGTCGCGGTCGGCGAGGATGTTGCCGAAGTGCGCGTCGAAATGCAGAAGACCTTGCCGCTCAAGGAAATCTGCCATGGCGAGCAGTTGCTCCTCGATCCGCTCCGCGTCACTCAGGTGGTCACGCAGCCAGTGGTGCACCGTGGTCGGCAGGTATTCGGAGCACAACACGAGGCTGGTGGTCGCGCCGTCCAGCTCCTGGAGCCTGCGGCGGACCGCAGCTGAACCATGCCAGAAGGCCACGGACTTCTCGCGTTCGCCAGGGTCGCTCACCCGGCGAGCCATCGGAAGCTCGCGCCAGTGGTGCAGCAAGGGGAAGTGTGCGCATTCCCCGGACAACACCCAGCCCGTGGTCATCACGTGCACCGCCAACTCCCGCCAGACACCACCACCGGCCGAACCGAGACCGTAATGACAATAAGGAGGCAGCTCGAACACATTGGCCGTAGAACGGAAGTGCTCACCCCGGCGCTCCAGCTCGGTGAGTGGCACCCGCTTGGCGAACACCGGCGCCCCCGCCACCTCAAGCCGCACGGCGGTGCCCCCGATTCCCTCGGCCACCGCCGGTGCGCGATCGAGCATCCGGGTGAGCTGATGGTTGCTCAGCAAGGAAAGCGCGGTAGCCACCGCGGTGTGCCGTGCGATCCGGGAGTCCGCCATACCACCCGAGCATAGAGAAGGCAGCCTTCCCTCCGCAGCAGCGACGAAGGTACCCGGGCACGGCAACCTGCTTTCCACCGAAACGATCGGGCGGCCACAGATGGCTGAGAACTTTGCAGGAGTAGGCGAGAGGAGTCAGAAGACGCTCTGTTCGCTGCACCCTGTTGGCGCAAAGGAGGAGTCGCAGACACACGAACAACGGCGCCGCGATCGTTACGACCAAATGGAAGCATCGAAAGGGTAGTCAGCCACGGGGTATAGAGCGAGGGCCAGCAGCAGCCGACCACAGCGCAGCAAGCAGCCACAGTGCAGCAAGAGCCACAGCGCAGCAGGCAGCCGGGCGGGGCAGCCCCAGACTCGCAGAAGGCCGGACACGCGAAAGGGCGGCACCCGCCCTGGGTGCCGCCCTTTCGCGGTTCAGGTCAGTCGTTCTCGGATTCGCTGTTCTCGGCGGCTCCGATGCTGACCGGCGGGGCGTCCGGGACCGAGGAGGGGCGCTTTTCACCACGGAAGGTGAAGGTGGCCTCGTCGTCGCGGTCTTCGGGGTTGCCGGTCCAGCCTTCGACGTCGACCAGGATGATCTGGCCTGCTTCGACCTCGCCGAAGAGGATCTTCTCCGACAGCTGGTCTTCGATCTCGCGCTGGATGGTGCGGCGCAGCGGGCGGGCGCCGAGGACCGGGTCGAAGCCGCGCTTGGCCAGCAGTGCCTTGGCCTTCTCGGTCAGCTCGATTTCCATGTCCTTGGCCTTGAGCTGCGTCTCCACCCGGCCGATCATCAGGTCGACCATCTCGATGATCTGTTCCTGGGTGAGCTGGTGGAAGACGATGATGTCGTCGATCCGGTTCAGGAACTCCGGCCGGAAATGCTTCTTCATCTCCTCGTTGACCTTCTGCTTCATCTTCTCGTAGCGGTTGGTCGAATCCGCTCCGGAGGAGAAGCCGAGGCTCACGGACTTGGAGATGTCCGAGGTGCCCAGGTTCGAGGTGAAGATCAGCACCGTGTTCTTGAAGTCGACCGTGCGACCCTGGCCGTCGGTGAGGCGGCCGTCTTCCAGCACCTGCAGGAGGGTGTTGTAGATCTCCTGGTGCGCCTTCTCGATCTCATCGAACAGCACCACCGAGAACGGCTTGCGCCGCACCTTCTCGGTCAGCTGCCCGCCCTCTTCGTAGCCGACGTAGCCCGGAGGGGCACCGAACAGCCGCGACGCGGTGTACCGATCGTGGAACTCACCCATGTCGATCTGGATGAGCGCATCGTCCTCGCCGAACAGGAAGCTCGCCAGCGCCTTGGACAGCTCGGTCTTACCGACCCCGGACGGGCCGGCGAAGATGAACGAGCCGGACGGGCGCTTCGGGTCCTTCAGACCGGCGCGGGTACGGCGGATCGCCTGGGAAACCGCCTTGACCGCGTCCTCCTGGCCGATGATGCGCTTGTGGAGTTCGTCCTCCATGCGCAGCAGCCGGGTGGTCTCCTCCTCGGTGAGCTTGAACACCGGGATGCCGGTCCAGTTGGCCAGCACCTCCGCGATCTGCTCGTCGTCCACCTCGGCGACGACGTCGAGGTCGCCGTCCTTCCACTGCTTCTCCCGCTCGCCCTTCTGGCCGAGGAGCGTCTTCTCCTCGTCCCGCAGGCGGGCGGCCCGCTCGAAGTCCTGCGCGTCGATCGCGGACTCCTTGTCCCGGCGCACGTCGGCGATCTTCTCGTCGAACTCGCGCAGGTCCGGCGGGGCGGTCATGCGGCGGATGCGCATCCGGGCGCCGGCCTCGTCGATCAGGTCGATCGCCTTGTCCGGCAGGAACCGGTCGTTGATGTAGCGGTCGGCCAGCGTCGCGGCCGCGACCAGCGCGGAGTCGGTGATCGAGACGCGGTGGTGCGCCTCGTACCGGTCGCGCAGGCCCTTCAGGATCTCGATGGTGTGCTCGAGCGAGGGCTCGCCGACCTGGATCGGCTGGAAGCGGCGCTCCAGCGCGGCGTCCTTCTCGATGTACTTGCGGTACTCCTCGAGCGTGGTCGCACCGATCGTCTGCAGCTCACCGCGGGCCAGCATCGGCTTCAGGATCGACGCCGCGTCGATCGCGCCCTCGGCGGCACCCGCGCCGACGAGCGTGTGCAGCTCGTCGATGAACAGGATGATGTCGCCGCGGGTCTTGATCTCCTTGAGCACCTTCTTCAAGCGCTCTTCGAAGTCACCGCGGTAACGCGAGCCGGCCACCAGGGAGCCCAGGTCCAGCGTGTAGAGCTGCTTGTCCTTGAGCGTCTCGGGCACCTCGCCCTTGACGATGCTCTGTGCGAGGCCCTCGACGACTGCGGTCTTGCCGACGCCTGGCTCGCCGATGAGCACCGGGTTGTTCTTGGTCCGGCGGGACAGCACCTGCATGACCCGCTCGATCTCCTTGCCGCGCCCGATGACCGGGTCGAGCTTGCCCTCGCGGGCGAGCACGGTCATGTTGCGGCCGAACTGGTCGAGCACCAGCGAGGAGGACGGGGTGCCCTCACCGCGGCCGGAGCCGCTCTCGGTGGATTTCTCGCCGGTCTGGTAGCCGGACAGCAGCTGCAGGACCTGCTGGCGGACCCGGTTGAGGTCGGCGCCCAGCTTCACGAGCACCTGGGCGGCCACGCCCTCGCCCTCGCGGATCAGGCCGAGCAGGATGTGCTCCGTGCCGATGTAGTTGTGGCCGAGCTGCAGCGCCTCGCGCAGCGACAGCTCCAGCACCTTCTTCGCCCGCGGCGTGAACGGGATGTGCCCGCTCGGTGCCTGCTGGCCCTGGCCGATGATCTCTTCGACCTGCTGGCGCACGCCCTCGAGGGCGATGCCCAGCGACTCCAGCGCCTTGGCGGCGACACCCTCACCCTCGTGGATCAGACCCAGGAGGATGTGCTCGGTGCCGATGTAGTTGTGGTTGAGCATCCTGGCTTCTTCCTGGGCCAGGACGACCACCCGCCTCGCGCGGTCGGTGAACCTCTCAAACATGCGCACTCCCTCGACTGCTGCGTCGGCGGCCCGTAACCCCCGTGGATCACCCACGGAGAGACAGCACCGTGAGACCACTCTAGTGGCCATGTGGTCGCGGATGCGTACCACTACGGCTCCCGGTGGCCCGCTCGCTCCCGGCCGGCGCCCCGTGCGGGCATCTCTGGTCAGCCGGTTGCGCTGCACCTTTACGCCAGTTCGAACGTACGGGACCGCGCCGGGATTCCGATCGGGTACCCCTGTCCGCTCAGCGCGAACACGGCGGCGACCACCCGGTCGTCCGGCAATGGGCACCCGATTGGCGCAATTTTGCCCAGTCGTTTAGGTTAGGCAGGCCTAATCACGATGCCGAGAGGACGGGTGGATCGGGTGAACCCCCAGCGGTCCCGCACCGGCGGCGACGTCCGCGATGTCGGCGACGACCTCGCGTCCTCGCTGTTGCGCGCAGGCCGCCGCCAGGAGCGTGGTGAGCTGCGTACCGACGTCCCATCCGGCTGGCTTCGTTGCGGAGACTTGCTGGAGCAGCCAACGCTCTTCGCCGACTGGCGAGCACGGCTGGCCGCCTGGCTCGCCGAAGCGCACGATGCCGCACCCGAGCGGACAGCAGCCAGCTACGTGATGTCGTGGTACCTCCACGTCCCCGCCTACGTCGGCGCTCTCCTGCTTCATCACGAGCGGCGCGTGCCCTCGCTCAAGCCGGAGCGGCTGGCGTTCAGCCTTGGCGAAGACCGTCCGCACCCGGTAGGTATCGCAGTGCTCGGCAAAGCCTTCTACTGCCTGCCGACCGACCCCGGTTCCGCCCGGCCGGAAGCCACCGTTGTTCGGGACGAGCGTGCGTTGGCCGCAATGCTGCGCGCGCAGTTCACAACGCATGCATCGCGCTTCGTTCGCGCGTACGCACCGAGTACGCGGCTTGGACGGCGGATGATGTGGGCTGCGGCCACTGACGCGCTCGACAACTCCCTGTGGTGGGCCGGCCGACAAGGTGGCACGCCGGAAGCCGAAGGCGCCGGAGTCGCCGACGCGGCGTTGGTGCTTGACGCGCGCTACCGGCCGTTTACGTCAGCGTCCAAGCTACGGGCCACAGTCGACGACGAAGGCCATCGCATTTGGCGACGGCAGCGGGAGAGCTGCTGCTTCTCCTACCTCCTCCCCGGTGAGGCGGAATGCGAAGAGTGCCCGCGCATCTGTCAGCGCTGAACCGCATCGGATGACGGGTCGCGCCCGGAAGCCCCCAGTGCACGGTCCAACAGCGACGCAGTCTCGGGTACCTGGACCACTTCGCCGTGAACGCCCATCGAGCGCTCAGCCGCACCAAGTTCACGCTCCTCCGGCATCCGCCCGCGGAGGAACTGCGCGAATTGGTCGAGTACCGGGCTGCTGCGCTGGGATCTGGCCGAACCGCATGAACAACAGGTGCTGCCCAGCTCGTCCGGGCTTCCCCGGCGCGACAGCGGCGTCCGGCCTCGGCACCCGGGCGGCCACGACTGCCACCGGAGTGCAGAATGCGAGCGCCGACGAAGAAAAGATCACTGCACTCGACAAGTTGCTGATTGCAGGCGAACGAACGTTTCCGCTCGCCGTCCGGGCCGCGGCGGAAGCAGCGGAAACAATCTCGGCCGACCCGGAAATCACCCGGGTGGCGCACCTCGCGGCGGCCACCGGAGGGTCCGTGCGAGCGTTGCGGAGGCTGTTCGCCGAACATGTCGGCAGCACACCGAAGTGGACCATCCGGATTTACCGGCTGCACGAAGCGGCCCGAGGGCCGGCCGCCGAGCGGACGCCGGATTACGCCGGACTGGCCGCCCGGCCGGGTTAGAGCGATCAACCGCACTTCACCCGTGATTTTCACGCCGCGACCGGATGCTCGCCGACCGCGTTCACCCGATCCGCGCACCGGCCGCTGCCGGCAAGTGAAACGACCACCGGGAATTCTCCCGATGGCCGCCACTGTCCTGCCGGTTCTCCCGAGGCGAATCCGCGGACGCCCGCCAAGACGGGCGGCGCACCGGTTTCGCCGGAGCACTCAGTTCTTCTTGTGGTAAGCCTCCACGACCTCGGACGGGATGCGCCCGCGGTCGGAAACCTGGAAACCGTTCTTGCGGGCCCAGGCGCGAATGGCCTGGTTCTGCTCGCGGTCCACCGCGGCCGGGCGAGCGGCGACCTTGCCACCGGTCACCGGGCGCAGCGGCGCGCGCTTGCGGCCACCCGCACGGCGCGCGTGTTCCACATACTGAGCGAGGGCGTCGCGCAACTCCTCGGCGTTTTCCGAGGAGAGATCGATCTGGTAGCTCACACCGTCCAAACCGAACTCGACGGTCTCTTCGGCCTCACTCCCGTCGAGGTCGTCGACCAGGGAGACCAGCACCTTCTGTGCCATCTGTTTCCTCCTGCGGGCTTACGCGAATGATCTGGGGTACGGGGCAAGCCCCGGGGACAGAAGTCTTTGTCTCCTGTATTAATACCCGCTCGGTCCCGCAAGTGCAAATCCGCAATGCGGATAATCTCCGTCACGTCGCGGCCGGGGACCGGTTATTCCGGCCGGACGAGCGGGAAGAGGATCGTCTCCCGGATACCGAGCCCGGTCAGCGCCATGAGCAGCCGGTCGATCCCCATTCCGACTCCGCCGCTCGGCGGCATTCCGTACTCCAGCGCCCGCAAGAAATCCTCGTCCAGCCGCATGGCCTCACTATCCCCCGAGGCGGCGAGCCGGGCTTGTTCGGTGAGCCGCTGCCGTTCCACCACCGGATCCACCAGTTCGGAGTATCCGGTGGCGAGTTCGAAACCGCGCACGTAGAGGTCCCACTTCTCGGCCACCCCCGCCCGGCTGCGGTGCTGCCGGGTGAGCGGAGAGGTCTCCAGCGGAAAATCACGGACAAATGTCGGAGTCCGAAGATCATCCCCGACGAGGTGTTCCCAGAGTTCTTCGACCAGTTTGCCGTGGCCGAGTGCCGGGTCCACCTCGATCTGCCGGGCGGCGGCGGTCTTGTGCAGTTGTGCGGCCGACGTCTCCGGGGTGACTTCCTCGCCCAGTGCCGCGGACAACGACTCGTACATACCCAGTGTCGTCCATTCGCCGGAAAGGTCGTACTCCGTTCCGTCCGCGAGTGTGACCACCTGCGCACCGAGCACGTTCTCCGCGGCCTCCTGGATGAGTTCACGGGTCATCACGGCATTCGTGTCATAAGTGGCGTACGCCTCGTAGTACTCGAGCATCGCGAACTCCGGCGAGTGCGAGGAGTCGCTGCCCTCGTTGCGGAAGTTGCGGTTGATCTCGAAGACCTTCTCGATCCCGCCGACCACGCAGCGCTTGAGATAGAGCTCCGGCGCGATACGCAGGTAGAGTTCGAGGTCGAAGGCATTCGACCGGGTCACGAACGGCCGGGCCGAGGCGCCGCCGTGCAGCGTTTGCAGCATCGGCGTCTCCACCTCGGTGAAGCCGCGCCGGTGGAACGACTCACGCAGGGAACGCACGACTCCGGCACGAGTACGCACCACGTCGCGAGCCCGCGGGCGCATGATCAAATCGACATAACGCTGGCGAATCCGGGTCTCTTCGGCCAGCTCCTTGAAAGCCACCGGCAGCGGTCGCAGTGACTTCGAGGTGAGCTGCCACTTCTCGGCCATCACCGAAAGCTCACCGCGCTTGGAGGTGATCACCTCGCCTTGCACGAATACGTGGTCGCCGAGATCGACATCGGACTTCCACGCGGCGAGTGCCTCCGCCCCGACCTTGGCGAGACTGAGCATAGCCTGCAGTTCGGTACCGTCACCCTCACGAAGAGTGGCGAAACAGAGTTTGCCCGTATTGCGGAGAAACATCACTCGCCCGGTGACCCCGGCCGTCACGCCGGTCGCGGTGTCCGGGGCCAGTCCGGAATGCGCGGCCCGGATCTCGGCGAGGCTGTGCGTCCGGGGAACCTCGACCGGGTAAGGATCGGCACCCGCCGCGATGATCCGGTCGCGCTTGTCCCGGCGCACCCGCAGCTGTTCGGGCAGGTCGTCATCGGGCAGCGCGTCGGACGCGGGGAATTCGGTCATGGCCCACAGGGTACGAACTCGCTGGTGAACCGGTTCCACCGGATTCCCCTTATCGGGGCACCGGCGGTATTAGAGTCGGACTACGTGACCGATCCCACTGCCGATGCGGAACTGCACGCCCGCCGCGCCTCGTCGTTCGGGGGCCAGGCCGCGGCATACGCCGAACACCGCCCCGATTACCCGCGCACCGCCCTCGAATGGGGGATGGCGGGCGCCGGCCACCAGGTACGCGACGTGCTCGATCTCGCCGCGGGTACCGGAAAGCTCACCGCCGGGCTGGTCGCGACCGGCCGCACGGTGACGGCGGTCGAACCCGATGCGGAAATGCTCGCCGAGCTGACGCGGCTGTTGCCGGACGTACCGGCACGGCTCGGCCGGGCCGAGGACATCCCGCTGCCGGACGGCTCGGTGGACGCGGTGTTCGTCGGGCAGGCCCTGCACTGGTTCGACTTGCCCGCCGCGTTCGCCGAAATACACCGCGTGCTGCGCCCCGGCGGCGTGCTGGCGGCGCTCTGGAACCACCAGGACGAATCGGTGGCCTGGGCGAACGAGTTCTCCCGGCTGTTGCACGCCGGCGTGAACCGTGGCGTGACCGACGGCGAACAGCACCTGAACGCCGCCGGGTTCGAGCCGTTCGAAAAGTCGGAGTTCCCGCACAGCCACCGGCGCACCACCGATTCGCTACTGGCCACAGTGTCCACTCACTCCGCGTTGCTGGTCGCCGAACCGGCCGACCGCGCTCAACTGCTGGCCCGCGCTCGCGCCTACTTGGACGCCGTGCCGGAAACCGCGAGCGGCGAATTCGACTATCCGTTGCGCACCATCGTGGCCCGGCTCCGGCGGAGCTGAACGGCGACGAAGCTCACCGGTGTCGGGGTACCGACGGTGCTACCTTCGAGGTGGCGCTCCGGCGTCCCGGACGAGCGCGTCGTACCCGGTCAGGACAAGACGGCGCAGTGACTCAACCAGCCACTGCGAAAGGGTTCGATCATGGCTTGGCTCGTCCTGGTCTTTTCCGGAGTCCTCGAAACCGTGTGGGCCGCGGCGCTCGGCGCGTCCAAGGGCTTCAGCAAGCTGTGGCCCAGCGTGCTGTTCGGCGTCGCGTTGCTGCTCAGCATGTCGGGGCTCGCGTACTCACTGCGCGCGATCCCGATCGGCGCGGGGTACGCGGTGTGGGTGGGCATCGGCGCGGTGGGCACCGCGCTTTACGGCATCCTCGCGCTGAACGATCCGATGACGTTCGGACGGATCGCTTGCCTGCTGCTGATCGTCGCGGGGGTTGTCGGGCTGAAACTGCTGCACTAGCGCACGTTGCGCTCGTACACCAGCCGCAGGCCGAGCAGGGTCAGGTCCGGTACGTGTTCGGTGATCGTCTCCGACTCGCCGAGCACGAGGGGGGCCAGACCGCCGGTGGCGATCACCGAGACCGGCTCGTCGGGGTCGTGCGCGAGTTCGCGCACGATGCGCCGGACGAGACCGTCCACCTGCCCGGCGAAGCCGAAAAGAATGCCGGACTGCAGGCACTCCACGGTGTTCTTGCCGATCACCGACCGCGGCCGGACCAGCTCCACCTTGCGCAACGCGGCGGCGCGGGCGGCCAGCGCGTCCACCGAGATCTCGATCCCAGGAGCGAACGCGCCGCCGAGGAACTCGCCGCGGGCGGAGATCGCGTCGACGTTCGTGGACGTGCCGAAGTCGACCACCACGCAGGCGGTGGCGTGCAGGTGGTGCGCGGCCAGCGTGTTCACCAGCCGGTCCGCGCCCACCTCCTTCGGGTTGTCCACCAGCAGCGGAACGCCGGTGCGCACGCCCGGTTCCACCACGATCTTCGGCACCCGCGCGTAGTAGCGGCCGAGCATCACCCGCAGCTCGCGCAGTACCGCGGGCACTGTGGACAGTGCGCTGATGCCGGTGATCGCGTCCGCGTGCGGGCCCAGCAGGCCGCGCATGGTCAGCGCCAGCTCATCCGCGGTCATCCGCGCGTCGGTACGCATGCGCCAGTCACCGACGAGGTCCGGCCCGTCGTGGAGACCGAGCACGATGTTGGTGTTCCCGACGTCCACAGTGAGCAGCAACGCGACTTCCTTTACTGCGGCGCAGGCGTGCGCACTCCGGTGAGAGGGTTCAGTTTTCCGCGTGCAGCAAGGCGTCGAGCCGGCGCGCGTCGGCGGTTTCGGCCACCGGGAAGGAGATCGTGTCCTCTTCCGGCAGCACCACGGTGCCGCTGAGCAGCCCGGAACCCTCCGGGGCGTATGCCGGGTCCACCCCGCGCTCGACGATCCGGTTGTCTCCGTCCACGAACACCACGCGCGGCTCGTAGGTGTGCGCCTCCGCGTTGTCCATCTGGCCGTAGGAGATCAGGATCACCAGGTCACCGGGGTGCACCAGGTGCGCGGCGGCGCCGTTGATGCCGAGCACGCCGCTGCCGCGCTCGCCCTTGATCACGTAGGTCTCCAGCCGGGCCCCGTTCGTGACATCCACAATGGACACCTGTTCGCCCGCCAGCAGATCGGCGGCGTCCATCAGGTCCTCGTCGACGGTGACCGAACCCACGTAGTGCAGATCCGCCTGGGTCACCGTGGCCCGGTGGATCTTCGATTTCAGCATCGTGCGATACATCGTGGACTCTCCCTATTCCCCTGCGTCCGGTTCCACGCTCGGATGCTCCACAGCCTTTCCGAGCAGCACTCCCACGTTGTCGATCAGCCGGGTGCTCCCCACCCGGGCGGCGACCAACAGCCGTGCCTCACCGTCGACGGGCGCGGGCCCGAGGTCGGTTCCCCTCAACTCCAGGTAATCCACTTCCACCCGTGGCCGGGCGGCGAGTGTCCGCCGCGCCACCTCCAGCACCGCGCCGGCCCCCTCCCGGCCGACGTGCGCGCCCGCGGAAAGCGCGGCCGAGAGAACAACGGCGTCCTCCCGTTGCTCCGGCGTCAGGTAGACGTTGCGTGAGGAGAGCGCGAGCCCGTCACGCTCCCGAACGGTCGGCACCCCGATCACGCGGGTGTCGATGTTCAGGTCGGCCACCATCCGCTTCACCAGCACCAGCTGCTGGTAGTCCTTTTCCCCGAAGAGCGCGTAATCCGGGCGAAGCAGGTTGAACAGCTTCGCCACGACCGTCAGCACGCCGCTGAAGTGCCCCGGCCGCACCGCACCTTCCAGCTCGTCGCCGAGCGGCCCGGGGTCGAGGGTGACGATCGCGTTCTCGGCATAGAGATCCGAGGCCTTCGGCGTGAACGCCAGCTCGACACCCGCTTCGGACAACGACTCCAGGTCCTTCTCCAGCGGACGCGGGTACGCCTCGAAGTCCTCCCCGGCGCCGAATTGCAGCGGGTTCACGAAAATCGACGCGGCCACCACCGTGTTCGGCAGTCGCTTCGCACGACGCAGCAGCTCACGGTGACCGTCGTGCAGCGCACCCATGGTGGGCACCAACGCGACCTTGCGGCCGACTGCGCGCAGCGCCCGGCTCACCTGGGCGATGTGCTCTGGCGGCTGGAACGTGTTGAGCGTGCCGCGCTGGAATTTCGGTGTGGTCACGGCGTTTGTCCTTCGGCGGGATCGGAAAGGAGATCGGTCAATGCGTCGGCGGCAGCCGCGTCGAGCAGTCCGGCGTCACGGGAGCGCTCGGCGGTGCGGCGGGCCAGCGACCGGTATGCCGCAGCGGTCTGCGGGGCCTGCGCGGCCAGCACGTCGAGATGCTTGCGCACGGTTCCGAGATCGCCGCGGGTGACCGGTCCGGTGAGCGCCCGGTCGCCGTGGCGCAGCACATTGTCCAACGCCGCCGACAACAGCGGTGCGACAAGGCGTTCGGCCTGCCCGATCCCCGCTTTCCGCAAGACTTCCGTGCAGTCGGCCACGAGTGTCATCAAGTGGTTCGCCCCGTGCGCCAGCGCCGCGTGGTAAAGCGCGCGAGCGGATTCCGGGATACGGACCGGTTCGGCGCCCATCTCCACCGCGAGTGCCTCGCCCACATTCCACGCCGCCTCGTCCTCGGACGCGGCCGTGATGCCGATGCTCGCGGTGGCCAGCCGTTCCAGATCCTCTTCGCGGCCGGTGAAGGTGAGCACCGGGTGCAGCGCGAGCGGCAGCGCGCCCGCCTCGGCGGCCGGGGCCAGTACGTCGACGCCGTACGCGCCGGAAGTGTGCACCACGATCTGCCCCGGCCGCACCGACTCGGTGGCGGCGAGGCCACGCACCATGCCGGGGAGCGCGTCGTCCGGCAGCGCCAGCAGGACCAGATCAGCGCTGCGCACGACCTCGTCGGGCGGCAGCAGCGGGACGCCGGGCAACAACCGTTCGGCACGGGACAGCGAGGCGGCGGACAGCCCGGAGGCCGCCACCACGGTGTGTCCGGCTCTGGCCAGCGCAGCGCCGAGGACGCTGCCGACCCGGCCGGCGGAGACCACCCCGACCGCGAGACGGGCAGGCCGGTTCATGGCGTGCGCCTGTGGACGCTCATGGCTCGAAACTCCTAGTGCTCGTTCCAGTCCCGCTTCCGGCGCGGGTACCAGACGACCGCGCGAGGGTAGCCCGGACCGAGCCGGTTCGCGGCGCCCGGGTGACCAGCTTCACCCGGGGCTTCCGGCGCGGCCGTACCCTAGCCGGGCCGGTCGGCCACGGGACAGGGATACCCCGGTGGGATCAGGTTTTTGACACCGCCGAGCTACCCCTGGCGGGTGGATGATCACCGGGCGTGGCCGCGGTTGGCCAATCGCACCGCATCCGCGCGAGCCGCCTGCAGCGTGTGCAGCAGCTCGTCCTGACGGCGACGGTCGTCGTCGGTGCGCAGCCGGGTACGGCGGAGGAAGGCGAGTTCGCTCACGCTCGCCTGGTACTGCGCGACCGCGCGCGCCGCGGCCCGTCCGGACTCGCGGCGGGCCTGCCGTCGCCAAGCCCGCCGCCCGGACAGGCTCGCCAGCAGCTGGATCTCCGACGGCGAAATCCAGCGGGCCGCCGCCATCCGGGGCAGGGCGGCGGCGACGATCTTCTGCTCCCGTCTTCGCTGCAGCACGATTACGTAGACGACCCCGATGAACAGCGGCACCATCACCAGGAAATACACCGTGAGAAACGCAGTGGAACCACCGAGCGTGGCCGCGCTGTTCCACAACGCATGCAAGCAAACGCCGACGACATAACCGGCCAGCGGCGCGCAGATCCGTACCCACCGTTGCGTGGCACGCGCGGCCACGCCGAAGCCGATGCCGGTCATCACGGTGAACAGCGGATGCGTGAACGGTGAGAGCACGCCACGCAGGATGAATGCGGCCAGGACGCCGGAGTGCGCGCCGTTGCCGAAACCGTAGTCGGCGAACGCGCGGCCGAAGTAGTAGATGTTCTCGGTGAACGCGAATCCGGCCGCGGCGAAGCCCGCGTAGACGACTCCGTCGACCACGCCGTCGAATTCGTCGCGGCGACGCCAGAAGATCAACAGTACGAAGGCGCCCTTCGCGGCTTCTTCCACCAGCGGCGCGGACAGCAGCGCGCTGAACTTGCTCCCACGGCCACCGCCGAGGAGCAGATCACCGACCGCTTCCGCACCGCTGTTGATGAGCAGCGCGACGATCGTGGCAATGCAGGCGCCCCAGGCGAAACCGAGCAACAGCAGCTTCGCGGGCTCGGGCTCCCAGCGGTCCACCCAGAGGAACCCGGCGACCACCATCCCGACCGGGACCAGCGCGGCGAGCACGCCGATCGCCACCGCGAGCCAGCCGACCCGCGCGGTGGCGAGGCCGAACAGGAACAGGCCGCACAATGCGGCCACGATCAGGCCGATCACCGGCAGCAGCACGGTGACCTGCCGGGACCGGGGAGCCGAGCCCTTCATGGCCAGGGTTCCGTTCACGAGCGGTCACCATACGCAGACGAGATGGCGGATGCCGGGTGGGCGGATCCGTTCAGTCCTCCGCGCGGCGACGGCGGCGGGGCGTGGATTCCGCCTTGCCATTGGCCGCGAGCAGCTCGGTGACCGAACGGCCGGACGCGTGCGAACCCGTTTCGGCCCGCGGCGCGGCGCGGCGACCGGACGCTGGTTCGTCTGTCTCCGGCGCGGAATGCTGGCTGTGCGCGGATTCCGGTGCGGCCCGGCGTCCTGCCGCCTCGACGTGCCGCTGGCTCTGCCAGCCCGGCGGCTCCCCCTCCGGACGACGGCGACGGCCGCCCGAAGCGGCCACCGGTTCGTCCTCCGACCGGCGACGGCGGCCGCCGGTCCCGGAGGAGGCGTTGCTGCGCACGGACTCCGGCAAGATCGAGTTGGCAGGTTCGTCATCCGCCGGAGCACCATGCCGTCCGGTCGGCGTTTCCGCAGCCAATGGGGACACAGGGGACGCATCGGGCTGCGGGAACTGCTGCAGCCGCGACGGTACCCGGTCCGCCGAGTCCGCGGCCGGTTTCCCGGCTGATGGCTCGGAAGCGTTGTCCTGCACGGGTTTCCAGCTGACGGCAGGCTCCGCCGGTGACTCGGCGCTGCCCGGCCGCGCCGCCGCAGGCTGCTCGGCCACGGCGCCCCGACGGCTCGCTTCGCGGCGAACGGCAGCTCCGGCCCAGCGGGCACGACGGCCGTCCGCAGCCGAATCGGATTCGTCCTCGGCTCGGCGGGCCGCTGCCGCACGGCGACCGGCAGACTCGTCGTCCGACCATGAAGCCGCCGGAGCGGGCTGGACGGCGGCGGCCGGAGTCTCGGTCCAACGACCGGCCGCGGCACGGCCGGGACCTGCCTGGGCACGCTCGTCCGCTGCCCACTGGCCTGTGGGCGCCTGGCGGCCACCGGCTGCCGGGGCGGCCTGTTCGCTTTCACTCCGGCGGGCCGCCTGGGCACGCTCGTCCTGCTCGTCGCCCCAACGAGGGCCACGATCGCCCTCCGGCCGCGGAGCCGCGGACTGACCGTTCGCCTGCTCGCCGGCGGGCTGCCTGCCGGGGGCCGCGCGACGGCCGGTCGGCTGCTGTTCGGCGCCGGCCCAGCGGGCACGGCGGCTGTTCGGCTCGGCCGGTTCCTGGTCGTGGCCGGTCCACTGGCCCTGGGAGGCACGGCCGGTGGACTCGGCGGCCGGTTCGTCCTCGGCCCACTGACCGGGGGCCGGACGGGCTTCAACCGGTTCCGGCTCGGCCCAGCGACCCGGTGCCGGGCGGCGGCCGGGCGGCTCGGATTCGCCCTCAGCCCGCAATGCGACCGTCCTGCGGCCGTCGGACGGATCCGCTTCCGCGTCACCGCAAGGACCCGGCGCGGGGCGACGGGCAGGGGCAGAGATCTCGGTCCGTTCCCCGGGTTCCGGGTGCGGCTCGGACGGCTCCGGGCGACGGCGCGGGCCGGGGCGGACGCCAAGGCGCGGAGCCTGCCGGGCCGGCTCCGCGGCCGGTTCCGGCTTGGCCACCGGGGCGACCATGCGCGTCGGCTGGGATTCGGCGGTGCGGCGGGCGGCTTCGGCGCGACGCTCGGCTTCCTTCACCGCGCGTGCGGCAGCTGATTCGGGACCGGGCTCACCGCTGCTGACCAATTCGTCGGGCTGCGGACGGGTGAGCTGCTCGGTCCGGTGCACGACCGGATGACCGCCCCCCGGATTCGCGGCGGGCTGCGGACGGCGCCGCTGCGCGCCGGCCGGGTCCAGCACCCGGTCCATCAGCTCGGTCTGCCGTTCGGGCGTCTCGCTCACCGGCCGTTGCGGGGCCAGCAGCTGGACGGGCTTCTTGCTGCCGTTGCCGCTCTCCGCGCCGGTGGTGACCAGGCGCTGCTCGTCGTTCAGCGCGCGCATCCGGGTCGCCTGCGCGGTGAGCGCCACGCGTTCGAGCAGCACCTCGCCACCGAGCAGGGACTGCAGGCTCTCGCGCAGCGCGGACACCTCGGCCCGCAGTGCCTCCAGCTCGTCCCGAGACTGCGACTGCGCGGCTTCGCGCGTCTCGGCCTCGATCTCCAGCTCGTACTCCCGCCGGGCCGCGATCTCGCGTTCCAGCTCGAGTTCGTACACCGCCTGCGCCTCGGAGACCGCGTCCTCGCTGTGTGCGGCGTGCTTGCGGTACCGCACGGCGAGGAACGCGCCGATCAGCGCGGCCCAGAGCGCGGCGACGATACCCAGCCGGAGGAACCGGAGGTCGTCGCTGAGCACCATAGCGAGCGTGGCTCCGACGGCGAGGAGCAATCCGACGATCAGCCACGGCCTGCCCCAACGGCGGCCGCGCGAGTCGTCACCCACGCCAGTCATGCCGAACACCGTACCTTCCAGTGACCTTAATGAGACCCAGTCGGTACTTCGAGCGGGCGGATCGAATCGTTAACCGGTCGGTCGCTCCGGTTTCTCCGGCGGGGTCCGGCAGCAGTGTTCCAGCCACAAACCGGCAGCTACAAGCAGTGCCGAGGACACCACTCCGACCACCGCCGAACGACTGTCGGCGACCGCGGCGGCGAGTTCGTCACGGCGCGGGAAGACGTAACCGAACGCGGCCAGCCAGCCACCGCCGAGGAACGCGCCGGCCAGCGACGAGGCCTTGGCCAGCGCCACCGCGCGGGCGATCCCGACCGCACCGGTCACCCGGCCGGACCGGATCCGCGACCGGATCGACAAGGACAGCACCAGCTCGGCCGCGGCCAGTACCGCGAAGGTGACCCCGGCCAGCAACGGCAGCCGGGGCAGGTTCCCGTAGTCGAACTGAAAGAGCAGGTAGACCACGGCGAACCCGGCGATTGCGGCCACCACCAGGTCCCGGGGCCGGGTGAAGTGCATACGCCCACCGTACCGAGCCCGCTCTGGCAGTCTTGACTCTCCAGCGACTGGAGACTTCACCATGACTGCCATGCCTGCCACCCCGGTCTTCACCATCGGCGAGCTGTCCCGGCGCACCGGGTTGCCGGTGAAGACCATCCGATTCTACTCCGACGAGGGCCTGCTCCCGCCGACCCGGCGCTCCGGCGCCGGTTACCGGCTCTACGACGTGCACGCGCTCGCCCGGCTGGAGCTGGTGCGGACGCTGCGCGAACTGGGCGTCGGCCTGCCCGACGTGGCCCGCGCGCTCGCGCGGGAGACGACTGTGCGCGACCTCGCCGTGCACCACGTCGAGGCGCTGGACGAGCAGATCCGGCGGTTGCGGCTGCGCCGCGCGGTCCTGCGGGCGGTGGTGAAACGTGATTCCGAGCTGGAGGAAGTGAAACTGATGAACCGACTCGCGCAGATGTCCGACGAACAGCGGCACCGGCTGGTCGAGGAATTCTGGACGGAAATGGAAGCGGGGCTGGACGTGGACCCCGAGTTCTACGCCCGGATGCGCGCGGCCAGACCCGCCCTGCCGGACGATCCGAGCCCGCAGCAGCTGGAAGCCTGGATCGAGTTCGCCGAACTCGTGCAGGATCCGGACTTCCGCGCGCTGATCCGGCGCCTGAGCGAACGTCAGGCGGCCGCCCGCGCGGCCGGTGAGTACGAGCAGCCCGGCCAGGCCCAGCGAGAGCAGTGGTTCACCTGGATGACTGAAGCTCGTGCCGCCCTTGATGCCGGTGATGCCCCGGACTCCGCGGTCGGTCGCGCACTGGCCACGAAGGTCGCGGCCGACTCCGCCCGTGGGGACCAGAATCCGCAGGATCCGGGGTTCCGCCACACATTGGCCGCCACCTTCGCCGACGGCGGCGATCCCCGAGCCGAGCGATACTGGCAGCTACTGGCGATCATCAACGGCTGGCCGGCCATCCCGAGCAGCCAGGAGGAATTGCAGTTCCTGCTGGCTGCGTTGCGGGCGTGAGTGGGGTTCTCAGGGCTTGGCCTGCGAGGACAACCACGCGCCGCTGAAGCGAACCTGGCCGGGTCGAGTGAGAGCCACTCGGCCCGGCCGGATCCGGACCAGCGCTCAAAAGCGGGCACACGACGGCCACGACCCCATCACCCAGACCGGCGCGGCACGGTCAGATCAAGGTCAGATCCGGCCGCCGGACCACACCCTCGCGATCAGCAGGCGAAAGGCGGGCCAGCAGGTCGGAGATCCGGCCGTGGCCGGGCAGTTCGGCGTCCGGGTCGATTTCCAGCCAGGGGATCAGGACGCTGGCCCGGTCCGGGGTACCGGGGTGCGGCAGGAGCAGCTCCGGGTCGGCCGAGCTGACGCCGTCCACTGTCACTATGTCGACATCCAGCGTTCGCGGTCCCCAGCGTAATTCGCGGACCCGGTCGGCGGACTGTTCGGCGGACTGGGCGACGCGCAACCACGCCCAGTGGTCGCGGGCCGGGTCTTCGACCACGCAGACCGCATTGAGGAAGTCCGGCTGGTCCTCCACGCCCCATGGTTTCGTTTCGTAGACGCTGGACACGGCGACCAGCGCCGGGCGGACGGCCTCGATCGCGATGCGCAGGCAGGCGAGCCGGTCGCCGAGGTTCGAGCCCAGCGAGAGGACGGCGCGGCTCATCGTTCCCGCCGGATGGTGACCGCCACGTCGTCGAAGGTCAGAGGGATCGGGGCGGCCGGTTTGTGCACGGTGACCTCCACGGCGCGCAGCCGGTGATCGGCGAGGACCTCGTCGGCGATCTTGCCCGCGACGCTCTCGATCAGGTCGTACGGTTTCCCGGCGACGATCCCGGCGGCCAGCTCGGCCAGTTCGCCGTAGTGCAGGGTCTCGGTGAGATCGTCCGAAGCGGCGGCCGGGCCGAGGTCGAGCCACGCGGTGACGTCCACGACGAACTCCTGCCCGTCCCGCTTCTCGTGCTCGAACACGCCGTGGCGGCCGAACACCCGTAGCCCGGTGAGCGTGATCCGGTCAGCCATCGGCTCTCCCGCGTTGCCAGGCCGCGGCCACTGCCACGGCGTCGAGTGAAGCGCCCACCTCGTGCACCCGCACGCCCCAGGCCCCGGCCGCGGCGGCCAAAGTGGACACTGCGGCAGTCGCCACCTCGCGTCCGTCCGGCGGCCGTGGGTGACCGTCCTTTCCGGACAGCAACCGACCGAGAAAGCGTTTCCGTGAAGCGCCGACGAGCACTGGAAAACCCAGTGACAGCAAGGAATCCAGCTGATGCAGCAGGGCCCAGTCGTGTTCCGGCCGCTTCGCGAAGCCGAGACCGGGATCGAGCACGATCGCACTCTGCTCGACTCCCGCGGCGAGCGCATCGTCCACACGGGACAGCAGCTCGTCCCGCACTTCGGCCACGACGTCGGTGTACTCGGCGAGCGAGGTCATGTCCCTGCTGTGGCCGCGCCAGTGCATGAGCACCCACGGGGCACCCGTCTCGGCAGCCACCCGCGCCATATCCGGGTCCGCAAGGCCACCGGAGACGTCGTTGATCACCTTGGCACCGGCCGCCAGCGCGGCCTCCGCGACCGTGGCCCGCGTCGTGTCCACCGAGAGCGCGATGCCCTCGGAAGCCAGCTGCCGGATCACCGGAAGTATCCGCGCAGCCTCGACATCCGCATCGACGCGGGACGCACCGGGCCGCGTCGACTCACCCCCGACGTCGATCAGGTCCGCGCCACGCGCCCACATTTCCCGCGCGTGGTCCAGCGCCTGGTCCAGATCGAGGTAACGGCCACCGTCGGAGAAGGAATCCGGCGTCACGTTGAGCACGCCCATCACCGCGCATCGGCCTGGACGCGGGATCATCGGGTGCTCCGGATCAGGTTGAGCGCCTCTGCCCGCGAGCTGGCCGACGTACGCAGCAGCCCGCGCACCGCGGACGTGGTGGTCCGCGAACCCGGCTTGCGAATCCCGCGCGGCCCCAGCTTGCGCTCCGGCGCATCCGCGACCTGCGAGGTGAGCCGCTCCTGCACCCGCGGCCGCTTGGCGTAGAGGTCGACCAGCCGCGCCGGCTTCGACAACCCGGTGACCTTGCCTTCGGAATTGGGGATGTGGCCGATGTGCGCCACGCCGTGAAAGGAAAGCAGATGGTGCTCGCAGTTGTGCGTCAAGTGGCCGTCAATCAGGAAGGCCGGATGCGGATCGCCGGTAAAGCTGTACACAGTGGACAGTTCCGGTCCGATCGGCCGCACCGAACGGACTGCCACGTACTCGGATTCACTCAGGTCGGTCACGTAGTCGTCCTGGGCGAACCCGTGCCGGCGAAACCAGCTGCCGGACCCCGGCCCGGCGGACCGCGCCCCGGCCACCGCGAGCTGCCTGCCCGGTTTCCGCACCGCAGTCCACTCGATGTCCTTCGCCTCCTGCCAGCCCTGCGGCGTGGCGAGCGGATGGTCCGGCGTGACCCGGAATCGGCCGGCCGACGTGGTGACCTCGACCAGCGCGCTGGTCCGTTGCGAGCCGATCGCCGCGACCGTTGTCTCCGCGACCCGCTCGCCGGCCAGCGTCCGGAGCCGATCCCCCACCACGACGTCTTCCGCCGGTTTCGCCCCCGCGATCACCTCCACGGTCTGCCCGGCCGGCACGCAGGTCGAGTACATCGGAATGGCGGTGACGAGCACGAATTCCTCATGCGATTCATCGAAGGTGCGGGTCAGCAGCTCGTCCGGATCGGCGTAGAGACCGGCGAACATCTCCCGGTAAGCGCGAGCGACCCGGGCCGGGGTGTCCTGAAGACCGTCCCGATCCGGGTCCTCACCGCAGGCGAGCAGCAGCTCGCGGATGGCGCGCTCCGCCCGGTCCTGGTCGAGGACCGGGCGGCCGCCGTGGTTATTGCTTGTCGGTTCCGTCGCCGTCACGCCGCTGCTGCCCCTCGTCCGGCTGCTGGCCGTTCGCGCCGTCGGCGAACCAGCCCTGCTCACGCGGACGGTCCTCGGCCGGACGCCACGGCTGCTGACCACCCGGCGATGTCGCCGGGGTCCAGCCGGGGGGCGCCCCGTAGTTCGGCGGGCCACTCTGCGCACCACCCGGGCCATTCGGGTGGTAGCCACCGGGCGGGCCGCCCGGTGGCTGACCGCCGTAGGGCTGGGGCCAGCGGCCGGAACCGTTCGATCCGCCGTTCGGCCGGCCGCCGTTGGCCGGCGGGGCGTACGGGTTGGCGTTCGGGTCCGGGGCCGGGTACGGCGGGCCACCGGGCAGGTCACCGGCACCGGGCGCGGTGGCGACCGGGGTCGGGGCCGGCTGGAGCACCGGCTTCTCCTTCTCCGGCGGGGGCCACGGCTCCCCGCGCTCCATCGCCAGCTCACCCGGGGTCTTCACCGGCGGCTTGTCCGACGGAGTGCGCTCACCGAACTCGTTGAACACGGTGATGTGCGGGCGCTTCTCGACGGTCTCGAAGATCCGCTCCAGGTCCTTGCGCTGCAAGGTTTCCTTGTCCAGCAGCTCGACGACCAGGTTGTCCAGCACGTCGCGGTAGGTGTTGAGCACATGCCACGCCTCGGTGTGCGCGGTCTCGATGAGCTTGCGCACCTCCTCGTCGATCTCGTGCGCCACCTCGAGCGAGTAGTCGGCCTGCCGTCCGGCGGACCGGCCGAGGAACGGGTCGCCCTGCTCCTGGCCGTACTTGACCGCGCCGAGCCGCGCGCTCATGCCGTACTCGGTGACCATCGCGCGGGCGATCTTCGTGGCCTGCTCGATGTCCGAGGACGCACCGGTGGTCGGCTCGTGGAACACCAGCTCCTCGGCGGTGCGGCCACCCATCGCGAACACCAGCCTGCCGATCATCTCCGACCGGGTCATCAGCTGCTTGTCGTCCTCGGGGACCAGCAGGGCATGCCCGCCGGTGCGGCCACGAGGCAGGATGGTCAGCTTGTACACCGGCTCGATGTCCGGCATCGCCCACGCGGCGAGCGCGTGCCCGCCCTCGTGGTAGGCGGTGATCTTCTTCTCCTTCTCGGAGATGATCCGGCTCTTGCGCGCCGGACCGCCGACCACCCGGTCGACCGATTCCTCGAGCGCGGCGTCGGTGATCACGTGCCCGTTCTCGCGGGCGGTGAGCAGCGCGGCCTCGTTCAGCACGTTGGCCAGGTCCGCACCGGACATGCCCACGGTGCGCTTGGCCAGCCCGGTCAGATCGGTGCCCTGCGCGATCGGCTTGCCCTTCGCGTGTACCTCGAGGATCGCCTTGCGGCCGAGCAGATCCGGCGCGGAGACCGGGATCTGCCGGTCGAACCGGCCGGGGCGCAGCAGCGCCGGGTCCAGGATGTCCGGCCGGTTGGTGGCCGCGATCAGGATGATGCCGCCGCGCGCGTCGAAGCCGTCCATCTCGACCAGCAGCTGGTTCAGCGTCTGCTCGCGCTCGTCGTGGCCGCCGCCGAGGCCGGCGCCGCGCTGGCGGCCGACCGCGTCGATCTCGTCCACGAAGATGATGCACGGCGCGTTCTGCTTGGCCTGCTCGAACAGGTCGCGCACCCGGGAAGCGCCGACGCCCACGAACATCTCGACGAAGTCGGAACCGGAGATCGTGTAGAACGGCACCCCTGCCTCACCGGCGACGGCTCGCGCGAGCAGCGTCTTACCGGTACCCGGCGGCCCGTAGAGCAACACGCCCTTCGGGATCTTCGCGCCGAGGGCCTGATAGCGCGCCGGATTCTGCAGGAAGTCCTTGATCTCGTACAGCTCTTCGACCGCCTCGTCGGCGCCCGCGACATCCCCGAAGGTGGTCTTCGGCATGTCCTTGTTCAGCTGCTTGGCCTTGGACTTGCCGAAGTTGAGGACCCGGTTGCCCCCGCCCTGGGCGTTGTTCATCATCCACATCAGCAGGCCCAGCACCAGCGCCAGCGGAATGGCGAAGATGAGGATCTGGGTGAACAGCGACTGCTGGGTCACCTTGGTGGTGAACTTGATCGGCTGGCCGTCGAACTTCGCATCGTTGAGCGAGGTGTAGATGGAGCTGGTGGCGTCCGCCGGGTACTGCGCGATGATCTGGTCGGTCTGGGTGCCCTCGACGTCGATCTTCTGCGTGAGCAGCAGCTTGAGCTGCTGCTCCTTGTCCTCGAGGTTGGCTTCCTTGACGTGACCCTGGGCGATCTGCTGGTTCGCCACCGAGATGGGAGCCTGCGTGTAGCCACGATCGCTGTCGAAGATCGTGTTGTACGCGAACAACGCCAGCAACCCCGCGACGATCCACAGCAGTGGGTTCCTGAGCACGCTCTTCCGGTTCATACGACTCGGCCTTTGCGGCCTCGACCCTCCCTGGTTGGGCGGCTCCTGTGATACCCGCCATCACGATCTCGACCCGGCACGCCGCCGGGCACCCGTCCCACCAGGGTACCGTCCGGCCGGGCGATGGAACCTGGTGAGCCTCTCGCAGGTCAACGGCCGATCCCGCGGGAGGGTTCCCGGAGCGGGCAGGTCAGCGGGTGCTGTCCGCCACGGAAGAGACCATCTCACCCAGCCGGGTGCGCAGTGTCTGCGGGTCCGCGGGCGAGACCGTGACCCACTCCCGGCCGTCCGAACCGGCCCGCGACAGGCTCAGATATCGCCCGGACGAGGTGTCGAACCAGCCCAGTACCCGGGACCGCTGCCGGGCACCGAGCGACGATCGGCTGTTCGCCGCGAGCTGACCGCCGCGCAGCCGTGGCTGGCCGGAGATGAGCCCGTAGGTCTCCCGCGGATCGACGGTGGCGCGCTCGCTGAGTGACTGACGTCTCGGCCGGCGGCCCTTCACCTGCGGCTCCTGCCCCCCGCCCGCGGCCACCGGCACCCGGATCGGCCGGGTGTGCAGTGCCTCGTCCAGCGGCAGGGTGACCGAGGCCTCGCTACCGCGCTTGCCCGCGGGCAACAGGCCCACGATGGTCGAGACCAGCCCGTCGGACGGCGTCTCCCGCAGCCAGATGCCGTCCGCGTCCTGGATGGCGACCACGCCGGTGCGCTCGTCGCCGGCCGCGAGCAGCGCGACCGGATGCGCCTCGAACTGCGGGATGTGCAGCCCGTCGAGGGAGACCGGGGCACGGGCGAGCAGCGTGAGCCAGTCCTCCAGCCGCGGTTCCGCCCGGCCGCGCGCGTCCCGCAGGCCGCGGGCCTTCAGCTCGGTGTCCACCCGATGCCGCAGGGACACCCGTTCGTCCTGGGTGGCGCCGTGCGAGTGGATCCGCAGGGGATACGGCAGCTCGCCCAGCTCCATCGACTCCCACAGGAAGTCGAACGCCAGCGGCGAGAAGAACTCCTGGTGCATCCGGTGCTGCTCACCCTCCAGAATCGGTTCGTGGCCCAGCGTAACGCTGGGACTCCGGTCAGAGCGCGGCGGCACCCGCCTGGTCGGCGGCGCCGGCGAGCATCTCGCCGAGCCGGTGCCGCAGGGTCGCGGCGTCGGCCGGGGCGATGGTGATCCAGTCCCGGCCGTCGTGCCCGCGGGTAGCCTGCGTGAAGTACCGGCCGGTCTCGGTGTCGAACCAGCTGAGCACCGGCGAGCGGCTGCGCCCGCCGAGCCGGTTGCGGGCGTTCGCGCCGATCTGGCCGCCCCGCAGCCGCTGCTGGGTGTGCAGCCGCGCGAGTGCCTTGCGGTCCTCGTCCACGCTCGCCCGGCCGGTCGCGTCGACCTGGTTGCCCCGGCGCTGCATGAAGTCCACCCCGGACGCGCCGACGAGTTGCTCCAGCGGCACGGTGATGGACTTCTCGCTGCCCCGCGGGCTGCCCGGCAGCAGCGAGACCACGGCGGTGGCCAGCCCGTCGGCCGGGCACGGCTGCAGGTGCAGCCCGCGCTGGTCCTGCACCGCGAACAGGCCCTGGTCCCCGAGCCGGGCGGCGACCGCGAGCAGCGGCTCGCCGTTCGGGTCGAGCAGCTGCACGGTGTCCAGGCTCGCGTCGGGCGAGGCGAGCATGCCGAAGTAGTCCTCGACGTGTGGCGCCGGACGGCCGTGGCGATCGGCCACGCCGCGCTCGGCGAGCCCGCCGAGCGTGCCGAGGCGCAGCGCCGCACGCTCGTCCATCGTCGCGCCGTGCGAGGGGATGCGCAGCGGATAAGGCAGCTCACCCACCGCGGCGGACTCCCACAGGAAGTCCGCCTCCAACGGCGTGAGCAGCTCCGCGTTCGGCATCGACCAACTCCCTATCCCGAAGTGTTCCCGGACAACCGCGGGCGCGTGACCGGATCCGGTCACGCGCCCGCGGGGTACCGCATCAGTCTTCCTCGTCCTCCGACCACGCCCCGATGACCGGGGGCGGGGTGGCCTCGTTGGCGCCGAACGCGTCGTCCGGGTCGGGCTCGATGAGGAACGAGGCGTGCGTGTGCTCCTCGTCCTCCCGGCCCTGCCCGCCGTGCGCACCCATGCCGCCGCCCATGCCCGGTGCCATGCCCGCCGGCTGGTTCTGGCCACCGATGGTGCCGCCCGCGGAGACCACGCCCTGCTGCTGCGGCGTTGCCGACGCGGCGCTCTGCCCGCTCTGGTGCTCCGACGAAGCCGCGGTGTTGTCGCTCTTGCGCGACGCGCTGCGCGAGCCTTGACCGAGCTTGCCGAGCCCCGCGCCCGCACCCGCGACCCCGAGGCCCAGCGCGGCACCCGTACCGGCGCCACTGCCGCCGGACGAAACAGAAACGGACGCCGCCGAGGCCGGGACGGAAGCACCCGTGCCCGCTCCCGCAGCGGCGCCGGGAGCGAGGCCGCCGTCGAAACCGGCGGTGGCCATGGAGCCCGAATCGTGTGTCCCATGCGCGGCGGGGCCACCGTGCGCCCCACCGGCCAGGCCCGGGGCACCCGCTCCGCCGAGCACCTCGACGCCGCCGAGGCCCTGCACGGAACCCGGATGGGCGACCACGCTGACGGAGTTGAACGAGTTGCCGTTGAAGTGCGTCGCGGTCGCCTTCATGCCGAGCGATTCGGGACCGAAGCTCGGGGTGGAGCCGTCCACGTCGGTCATCGCCTCGGTGTAGGCGTTGAAGAACGCGACCTGCTGCGCCTTGACGTCGTCGGCCGCGTCCGCCTGTGCCTTCTGGTCGGCGACCATCGCGGCCGGGCCGCCGGCGAGCGCGGCGGCCATGGCCTGCTTCGGGTCGAACTCGCGCGGCGCCGGCATCTTCTTCACCTCGGCGGCCGCGGCGGCCTGCTTGGCCATCCGGTCGGCCATGGTGTGCGCGGCGTCGGAGGCCTGGCTGCCGGAGTTGGCGATGGCGACCAGCGCGCCCTGCGCACTCGCCGCGCCTTCACCGACCCACGCGTTGCCGAGTTCGGCGATCGCGTTGTACAGCTCGTCGGCCGTGCGCTTGAGCTCGGTGCCGTGCTTGCTCCAATGCTGACCCGTCGCCTCCGCGGTGCCCGGGTCGTTGTCCGTCACAGCACCGTTGAAAAGCTGCTGGCTGGCCTGCGAGTTCCAGTTCGGCGGGTTCGCGATGGCGCGGTCGCCGCCCATCTCGAAACCGCCGGAACTGCTGCGCGCGGCGTTCACGATGCTCTGCGAGGAGTTGCTGCCCAGCGGTACGACCGAGCCGCCGGACGGCGGGGCGTAGCCGGCCGAACCCGGCCCGGCGAGGTCTTGATTCGGTGCCATGACTTGCTGATCCCCCTAAGACGTCAGGCCTTGCGGAACGGGTCGGCGGCGGACTGGTCCATCTCGTGGTAACGCGCCATCGCCTGGACGATGCCCTCCTCGGCGGCCTGGTACTGGCCGAGCAGGTTCTGCAGTGCGGCGGAGTAGGAGTCGCCGCCCCCGTCGGCACGCTGCACGAACTTGGCGGCCATCGCGTTGCCGACCGGGTTGTTGCCCAGCTTCGGCGGCTGGGCGAGCGTGCCCGAGCCGTTCAGCAGCGCCTCGACCGCATCCTTGCCGGTGCGGATCTTGTTCAGCACGGTGTGCGCCGCGTCGGGATCAATCCCGACCTGGCCGTTCGCAGCCGCATTTCTGAACGCGTTGGCGTCGCCCATCTGCCCTCTCTCCGTTCCCCCGCGCGAGCCCTGCCCGCCCGCATGGCACTAGGTCTTCGCATAGGTTAACGCACCTGGTCGTGCCCTATGACGCGTTCGAAGAGATCAGGGTTCCGCATCCGGCGGGCCGGACGCAAGCGGCTTCAGGAGGTGTAAACGTGCGGGTCCAGCGTGCCGATGTAGGGCAGATCCCGATAGCGCTCCGCATAGTCGAGGCCATACCCGACTACGAATTCGTTCGGAATGTCGAAGCCGATGTACCGAACCGGCACGTCGACCTTCACCGCTTCCGGTTTCCGCAGCAGTGACACCACCTCCAGCGAGGCCGGATTCCGGCTCGCCAGGTTCTTCAGCAGCCAGGACAGCGTCAGCCCGGAATCGACGATGTCCTCGACGATCAGCACATTCCGGCCGGCGATGTCGCGATCGAGGTCCTTCAGGATGCGCACCACCCCCGAGGAGGAGGTCGAGGACCCGTACGAGGACACGGCCATGAACTCCAGCTGGGTCGGCAGCGGGAGGGCGCGGGCGAAGTCGGTCATGAACATGACGGCGCCCTTGAGGACGCCTACCAGGATGAGGTCGCCCTGGCCGTTTTCCGGGTGGTCGGCGGCGATCTTCGCCGCCAGCTCCGCGATCTTGTCCCTGATCTGCTGCTCGGTGATGAGCACGGAGGCGATCTCGCCCTCGTACACGAGTCATTCCCCTCGGGTGGTGGGTTCGGGTCCGGCAAGCGAGAGCCTGCCACGGGACCGCCGTGCCTCCAAGTTGCCCGGCAGCCAGACTCCGCCCTGACCGCGCCAGCGGGACACCAGCGCATCGACCGAACGCAGGTGCGCATCGGTCAGCTCCCGGACCCCGGAGTCCAGCAGCCACCTGCGGAGAACCCGTCTGCGCACTGCTGCCGGCTCGACGGCGAGCACTGCCGTATCAAGCTCTCGGCCCTGCTTCGCGCGCGCGTGCACCCGCGCGGCGAGTGTGTCCAACGCCTCTGTGTCGTCGCGCAATTGAGCGGCCGTACGGGCCAACGCGGGCGCCACGCCGCCGGCCAACACGTCCTCCAACAACGGGAGCACTTCGCTGCGCAGCCGGACACGGGTGAACCGCGGGTCGGCGTTGTGCGGGTCCTGCCACGGCTGCACGCCAAGCTCGACGCAAGCCTGCTGAGTCTGTACGCGGGTGATCCCGAGAAGCGGACGGCCCCACGGTGGGTCGTGCGGGCGCATCCCGGCGAGCGACCGTGGCCCGGAGCCTCGGCCAAGGCCGAGTAGCACCGTCTCCGCTTGGTCATCGAGGGTATGGCCGAGCAGTACGAGCCCTTCGCCGTCTGACAACGCTTCGCGCAGCGCGCGGTACCTCGCAGTGCGTGCGGCTGCTTCAGGACCGCCTTTGCCGACGACCTCGACTCTGCGTACCTCAGCCGTTTCGACGCCCAGCTTCCGCACCACAGCAGCGGCTTCGGCCGCGACGTCCGCGGAGCCTTCCTGGAGGCCGTGGTCGATCACAAGCGCCCGCGTACGGAAGCTCTGGCGACGAGCGACGTACGCGGTCGCTTCGGCCAGCGCGACCGAATCCGCCCCACCGGAGACCGCGACGCACACTTCGCCGGGCAGCTCGACGGTGGCGAGGAATTCGCGGACCGCCAGACGGACCGCGGCGAGCGCACTCACCCGTGCAGACGCCGTACCCAGGCCGCGGGGTCCGCGATCTCCGCCCGGGTCGGCAACGTGTTCGGCGACCGCCAGACCGCGTTGAAGCCCGCCATACCGACGGCGTCGACCACGTGCCGGGTGAATTTCGCGCCTTCTTCGTATTGGCGGATCTTCGCGTCGAGCCCCAGGAGAGCACGCAGCAGCCGGTCAAAGAGGCCACCACCGCGACGGCGCGCGCTGAACTTTGAACGGATCTGCTCGACGCTGGGCACCACCTGGGGGCCGACCGCGTCCATCACGTAATCGGCATGCCCTTCCAGCAATGTGGACAAGGCCAGCAGCCGGTCGAACACCGCGCGTTCCTTGGGCGACTGGAGCAGCTCCGCGATCCCCGCGCCCTTGCCTCGATGCTTGACCGCGTCGGTGAGCCTGCCGAACAGCTCGGCCAGGCTGTCGTCCGAATGCCCGGCGATTCCCGAGATCAGCCGCTCGACCTCGTCCGCGAAGTAGTCCCGCAGCCACGGCACGGCGGTGAACTGCAGCCGGTGCGTGCACTCGTGCAGGCAGACCCAGAGCCGGAATTCCCGGTCCGGCACCTTCATCGCGCGTTCCGCGGCGACCACGTTCGGCGCGACCAGCAGCAGCTCGCCTCGGTTTTCCGGCCCGCCGAACGGGTCGTACTGGCCGAGCACGCGGGAAGCGAGGAAGGCCAGCACCAGCCCCGTCTGCATGCCCGCGCCGGAGGCCAGGATCGGGCCGAGCGGGCCGCCCTGCGCGGCAGGCAGCGCGCGGCCGGTCAGCGCGCCGAGCCCGGACGCGGCCGAGCGCACCCAGCCGGGCCGGTCCACCACCGTGCCGGGCAGCAGCGGCAGTTCCCGTCCGAGCCCGGTCAGCTCACGGACGTGCCCCTCCGCCTCCGCGGTCAGCTCCCGCAGATCGGTCACCACCCGGTCGGCCTCGCGCCGGGGGATCTGCGGGCCGCCCCGCACGAGCAGCGCGCCGGTGGCCGCCGCCCGGTCCCAGTCGACCATCGGGCGTTCGCGGGTTTCGGTTTCCTGGCTCACCCTTCCGACGCTACCGCCCGAACCGGTCAGCGACAGCCGCAGTCACGCAACGTCGTGGCGAGTACGTCGAGCGCGGCCTGTCCGGGGTCCTTGTCCGAGCCGTTGGACATGAACGCGAACGCGAGTACCCGGTTGTCCTTGTCCAGCACGTATCCGGCGAGGGTGTTGACGCTGGTGAGCGTGCCGGTCTTGGCCCGCACCCAGCCCTTGCCATCCGCCGACGGCGCGGCCTGATAGCGATTGGAGAGCGTGCCCGTCGAACCACCCGCGACGGGGAGCCCGGCGAGCAGGGGACGCAGCTTCGAGGTCTTCTCGTCCTTGCCGTCCGGGCCCGCGGCCGCCGCGAGCACCTGGCTGAGCAGCCGCGCGGGCACCTTGTTCTGGTTGGACAAGCCGCTGGTGTCGAACAGCTGCAGCTGGCTCACGTCGAACCCGTGATCGCCGAGGACCTTCTTCACCGCGGCAGCCGCGCCCGTGAACGACGGCTCCCCGCCGGTGGCGATGGCGACCTGCCTGCCGAGCGCGTCGGCGAGTACGTTGTCGGAGATCTGCAGCAGCGCGTACGCGAGGTCGGGCAGCGGAGCCGACTGAACCTCGGCGAGCACCTTCGCGTCCGAGGCCGCCTTCGTCGCCGGGCCCGGGGTTGCCCCGAGTTTCTGCGCGACGAGCTGGGTGATCGCACCGGCCGGATTGGCCGAGCGCTGGGTCTCGTCGACCTTGGCATTGCCACGGCCGCCGTCGGTCATCACCGGAGCGATCGGGGCGCCGTACGTGGACGGAGCGTCCCCCGGCTCCCAGCCCTGTGCGGTGGGCGGGCCGGTGTAGGCACTGACGTCGACCTGCACCTTGCTGACGTTCCCGCCAGCCTTCTTGACCTGTGTGATGAGGTCGTCCACGTGCGCGGCGCCCGGGTACAGCGGCGAGTCGGTGCCTTGCGGCAGCGTGGTGAGTGTCGGGTCCCCACCGCCGACGAGGATCACCGTGCCCGGCTGCGCACCCTGAACGATCTTGGTGGTCAGCCGTTCACCCGGGTCCATCGCGAGCAGCGCCGCGGCCACGGTGAGGATCTTCGTGGTCGAGGCCGGGGTCAACGCAGTGGCGGAGTCGCGGTCCCACAAGGCGGTTCCGGTCGCCGGGTCGATCACACTGCCGCTGAGCTTCGCGAGCGCCGGTGCGCCGGCCGGACCGGACAGGGCGGACGCGACACCGTTCGCGGTCGCACCCGGGCCCGACGTGTCCGGACCGTGCAGCGAAAGACTGACGTCGGCCGGATCGGGCGCGGCGCCTTTCGGCGCGTTGGGCGCCCACGGCAACCCCAGACGGGTCGCCACCTGCGGCACCGCCGAGGCGCCGCCGGCCGCGGCGAGCAGGAGTACCACCACGATCCCGGCGATGACCAGCTTCTTGCGCCCCCGCTTCGGGGCGTCACCACCGGCCGGCGGGGCGGGCGGCGTCTCCGGCGGCGGCGGGCGGAGACCGACCGTCGACTCGCTCGCGAGCTGCTCCGGAATGCCGTCGGCCGGTTGCGCCTCGGGCTCGGCCCCGGCCGGCTGCGCGGCTTCTGCCTGCTGCAGCCGCGGGATCCCGACCGTCGCCTCGGACGCGAACTGGCCCCGGGACGGCTCGATCCGCATCGGCCGCGCAGGACCGCTGGACGCGGACGGCACGTCACCCGGCTCCGGCCGGATCGGCACGTCGATCCGCTGCGACCAGGATTCGTCACGGCCCTGTTCCGTACCGCGAGGCTGCCCATCCCCGGGTTGGTTGGCTTGCAACGCATCCCAACGCGGCCCAGGACTACCCGGGGTCTCCGGCTGCCCTTCCCCTGGCCAGCTCACGGCTTCTTGCGCAGCCCAGCGCGGCTGCCCGTCTCCGGACCGGCTCGCCGCGTCCGTCGGCTCCGGGCTGCGTGGTTGACCATCCGACGGCGGATCAGCGCCTTCCGCCGAGCTTTCGCTGCGGAACGCCCCCCAGCCTTCGCCCGCATCCGGCTGCTGCGGAGTTCCCGGGGACACCGGACGAAAGGCCGCCCAGCCCTGTCCGCCGTCTGCCGCCGAACCGGCCCCGGGCGACTCGTCGTGGAACGCGGAGAACTGCTGCGTTGAGCCTTCCTGGCCGCTGTCCGGACGTCCTGGCTGGAACAGCGGGGCAGTGCCCCGCGGCGGCTGCTGCGGTCGCTCAACCGGCACCCACGGGACCGACGGCTGCTCCGCCCGGGACTCCGGCTGCCACTGGACCTGCCGGGTCTGCTCCCCGGGCGGCTCCGGCCGGTCCGCGCGAGACTCGGGTTGCCACTGGAACGGCTGCTGGACCGACGGCCGGATCTGGCGGGTCTGCTCCCCCGGCGGCACCGATTCATCCGGCGTGCCCGGCTCCGCAGGCGCGTTGAGGCCCGGTATCGGTGTCGCCGGGACGTTCGGGCGAAACCATGAACCCGGACCGTCACCGGGTGTGACGTTCGGCACGGCGAGCCGTTCGGTGGTGCCCGCGGTCCGCTTCGGCAGGGGAAGGCCGCCAGTCGCCCCTTCACCGTGGGGCGTGGCGTCTTCGTCGCCCGTCGGCCACCTCGGCTGGTCGTTGTCCGGCACCCACCACTCCTTCTCACCTGCCCCCGGGAAGGGGCCAAGGTCACATGCCACCTGACCGACATCGGCGCGACCGGCCGGCCCGGCGTAGTCCACACTAGTGACGTCAATGAGGGCATTGTGGTTGCCGCCCGCGACGCGGGGCACACCCAGATTCGAGAAGCAGCGAGGACGGCCGTGGAATTCGACGTCACGATCGAAATCCCCAAAGGGGAGCGCAACAAGTACGAGGTCGACCACAAGACCGGTCGCATCAAGCTGGACCGGACCCTGTTCACGGCAACGCAGTACCCGGCCGACTACGGCTTCATCGACGACACGCTCGGCCAGGACGGCGACCCGCTGGACGTGCTCGTGCTGGTGCAGGAGCCGACCTTCCCCGGCTGCCTGATCCGCTGCCGGGCGATCGGGATGTTCCGGATGACCGACGAGAAGGGCCCGGACGACAAGGTCCTCGCGGTCCCGACGAACGATCCGCGCCAGGAGCACCTGCGCGACATCCACCACCTCAACGAGTTCCACCGGCTGGAGATCCAGCATTTCTTCGAGGTCTACAAGGACCTGGAGCCGGGCAAGAGCGTGGAGGGATCCAGCTGGGCGGGCCGTACCGAGGCGGAGGCCGAGATCTCCCGCTCGTTCCAGCGCGAGGTGGACCGGCTGGCGAAGGCCGAGCTGGAAGGCGAAGCCGAGCACTGAGCAGCGCACGAAAAGGGCCGTTCACCCCGGGGGTGAACGGCCCTTTCGGTATCCGGGCTCAGCCGGCCATCGCGAGGTCCGCGCTCTCCTCCTCGGCCCGCACCTCCAGTGCCGACTTGTCCGACAGTGGCTTCTCCCGCAGGAACCACACCAGCGCGAAGCCGACCGTCAGCACAATTCCGCCGATCACGAAGACCGTGCTCATCGAGCTGGCGAAGCCGTCGAGGATCGGCCGGGCGAGCAGCGGGTCCAGGGAGGACAGGAACGAGGTGTCGTTGATGTCCACGCCACCGGCCGCCATCCGGTGCGCGAACTCCGGGTTCTGGGCCAGCGCCGCGACGTAGGCGGGCGAGCCCATCGCCGAGCGGACCGCCGCGGCGATCCGGTCGCCAACCGTGCTGAACAGGATCGACATGAACACCGCGGTGCCGGCCGTGCCGCCGATCTGGCGGAAGAAGGTCGACGCCGAGGTCGCCACCCCGATGTCCTGCGACGACACGTCGTTGGTCGCGGCCAGCGTCAGCGTCTGCATCGACGAACCGAGGCCGAGCCCGATCACGAACGCGATCGCCATCACCACGCCCAGCGGGGTGTCCGTGCCGATCGTGGACAGCGCGAACAGCGCTGCGGCCATCAGGCCGAGACCGGCCACCGCGAACGGCTTGTACCGGCCGGTCCGGGCGATGATCCGGCCGCTGCTCAGGCTCGCCACCATGATCCCGAGGGTCAGCGGCAGCATCTGCAGCCCGGCCTGCGTCGGGGACGCGCCCTTCACGATCTGCAGGTACAGCGGCAGCGACATCATCGCGCCGAACATCCCGACGCCCTGGATCACGGTGACCATCGTGGCCACCCGGAACACCGGGCGCCGGAACAGCCGCAGCGGCAGCAGCGCGGCGTCGCCCATCCGGCGTTCCTGCAGGATGAACAGCACCACCCCGAGCGCCCCGACCAGGTACATCGCGATCGAGGCCGGCGCGCCCCAGCCCCATTCGCGGCCCTGCTCGGCGACCAGCAGCAGCGGCACCAGGCCCATGGTCAGCGCACCGGCGCCGAGGAAGTCGATCCGTTGCCGCACACGGGTGTGCGGCAGGTTCAGCACCTTGCTCACCACGACCAGCGCGGCCAGCGCGATCGGCACGTTCACCATGAACACCCAGCGCCAGCCGGTGAGGCCGCCGAACGAATCGAGACCGGCGAAGAACCCGCCGACGACCGGGCCCGCCACGCTCGAAACGCCGAACACCGCCATGAAGTAGCCCTGGTACTTGCTGCGCTCGCGAGGCGAGGTGATGTCGCTGATGATCGCCAGCGCGAGCGACATCAGGCCACCGGCACCAAGGCCCTGGAACGCCCGGAACGCGGCCAGCTCGTACATCGAACTCGCCATGCCGCTGGCCAGTGAACCGGCCAGGAACAGCGAGATCGCGGTCAGGTACATCGGTTTCCGGCCGAAGAGGTCGGACAGTTTGCCGTACAGCGGCGTGGAAAGCGTCGCGGTGATCAGGTACGCCGTGGTGGCCCAGGCCTGCAGGCTCTGCCCGTGCAGTTCGTCGGCGATGGTCTTCATCGCCGAGGACACGATGGTCTGGTCGAGGGCGGCCAGGAACATGCCGAGCATCAGCCCGGACAGGATGGTGAGGATCTGCCGGTGGGAAAGCCGCCCGTTCGTGGTGGCGCCTCCTTCCTCGGAAGAGGTCTTGCTCATCGGGGTCTCCTTGCTTCGTGATCTCCAGGCGGCGTGACGGTTGCTTGCACTCGTCAACTACTTGCCTCGTGCAACTGTCCCGAAAAAGCTTGTATTCCGCAACCAAGTTTCCTGTGACCCTGCTCGCAAGGGCCCGGAGCAGCGCAAAAGGGGCCGCCCGCGGATGCGGACGGCCCCTTCGGGAGAAACGCTCAGGCGGTGTAGCCCGGGATCGGGAACGGCGCGAGGAACTCGCGGATCTCGGCCGCGATGGTGTCCAGCGCGGGCTCCTGCTGCGCGGCCGCGGCGGTGACCGTGCGATCGATCCAGTCCGCGACCTGGACCTGGTGCTCGGGCCGGAGCCCGCGGGTGGTGATCGCGGAAGTGCCCAGCCGGATCCCCGACGGGTCGAACGGCTTGCGCGGGTCGAACGGCACGGTGTTGTAGTTCAGCTCGATCCCGGCCCGGTCCAGCGCCTGCGCGGCCGGCTTGCCGGGCACGGCCTTGCCGGCCAGGTCGATCAGCAGCAGGTGGTTGTCGGTCCCGCCGGAGACCAGGTCGTAACCCCGCTCGACGAGCGCCTCGGCGAGCGCCTTCGCGTTGGCGACCACGGCGTGCGCGTAGTCGGCGAAGGACGGCTGCTGCGCTTCCCCGAGCGCGACCGCGATGGCGGCCGTCGTGTGGTTGTGCGGACCGCCCTGCAACCCGGGGAAGACGGCCTTGTCCACTGCCTTCGCGTGGTCGGCGTCGGAGAGGATCATCGCGCCGCGCGGGCCACGCAGCGTCTTGTGCGTCGTCGTGGTGATCACCTGCGCGTGACCGACCGGCGACGGATGCGCGCCACCGGCGACCAGGCCGGCGATGTGCGCGATGTCGGCGACCAGCACCGCGTCGACCTCACGGGCGATCTCGGCGAATGCCGGGAAGTCGATGGTGCGCGGGATCGCCGTACCCCCGGCGAAGATCAGCTTCGGCCGGTGCTGCCGGGCGAGGTCGCGGACCTGGTCGAGGTCGACCCGGCCGGTCTCCTTGCGTACGCCGTAACGCACCGGCGTGAACCACTTCCCGGTGGCGGACACGCTCCAGCCGTGCGTGAGATGCCCGCCGTCCGGCAGCGCCATGCCGAGCACGGTGTCGCCGGGCTTGGCGAAGGCCAGATACACCGCGAGGTTCGCCGGGGAACCGGAGTATGGCTGGACATTCGCGTGGTCGGCGCCGAATACGGCCTTCGCCCGCTCGATGGCCAGCGTCTCGATCTGGTCCACGAACTGCTGGCCCTCGTAGTACCGCTTGCCCGCGTAGCCCTCGGAGTACTTGTTCGTCAGCACGGTGCCGGTCGCTTCCAGCACCGCCTGCGAAACGTAGTTCTCGGAGGCGATCAGGCGGATCTTGTCGTGCTGCCGCTTCGCCTCGTCCTCGACGAGACCGGCGAGCTTCGGGTCGGCCGCGGCGAGAGCGGACAGGGCGGGCTGATGTGTCATCACGTACTCCGGCTGTGCAGTGGCCTGCACCCAGGCGCGCGGTGCCGGCCTCGTCGTCGCTCCCCGGTGGTGCTCCACCTCTTCAATGGCGCCAGTCGCAGCTGCGCGGGAAAGTCTAGTGCACTCGCTGTGCCGGGCCCGGCACGCGCTACACCGGCTGGCTACCTTCGCGATGGCGTCGCGCGAGTTCCTGATAGACGGCCGCGTTGTGATCCACCCACATCCGCGCGGAATCGGTGAGCGGCACGAACTTCTTGGCCGGGCTGCCCATCGCGATCGTCTCGGCGGGCACCTCGGTGCCGGGTGTCACGGTGGCACCGGCGGCGATCAGCGCCCGCGGACCGATCACCGCGCGGTCGAGCACCGTGGACCCGTTGCCGATCAACGCCTGCTCGCCGACCGTGCAGTCGTGCACCAGGCACTGGTGGCCCACCGTCACGTTCCGGCCCACCTCGCACAGTTCGGTGTTGGTGTGGATCACCGAGTTGTCCTGGATGTTCGCGCCCTCGCGGATCACGATCGGACCGGAATCGCCCCGGATGACCGCGCCGTACCAGACCGAGGCGCCCTTCTCGACGGTCACATTGCCGATCAGGGTTGCGGTGGGGGCGATCCAGGCATCCGGATGCACGTTCGGGCTGACGCCCTCGAAGGAAAACAGAGGCATGTGCGCACCTTATGCGGCGTCAGCGATACCCGGCGAAGCAGAGCGCTTCGATGTCCCCGCGAAACCCGGCGAACGGACGTGGCCGCACCCGCTGCTGCACGACCGCGCCGAGCAGGTAGCTCAGCAGCGCGCGGGCACGGGCGCGGGGATCGTCCACGTCGAGCGGGGCGAGTAGTTCCACCAGCAGCTCGGTGATCGAGGTGAGCATCGCGTCGATCGCCTGCGGGTGCTGTGCCCGCCCGGCCGCGATCCAGTACTCGAACCAGAGGAACGCGCCACCCGGCCGTTCGGCGAATTCGCGCAGGTAGGCCTCGGTGACCGCGAACAGCCGGGCGCGCGGGTCCGCGTGCTCTTCGCCGACCGTGCGCAGCCGGGCGGCGAAGGTGTTGATGTGCGCGGCCATCGCCCGGTCGATCAGGACGTCGATGTCGGCAAAGTAGTAGTGGATCGCGCTCTTGGTGAGCGGCCCGGCGTCCGCGATCGCGCGTACTGTGCAGCCGGCGAGCCCGTCCCTGGCGAGCACCACCCGAGCGGCCTCGACGATCTGGTCCTGCTTCTGCAGTTGATTGGGCGACAGCTGGGCGCTGCGGCCGGGTACGGCGCTCACGGTGATCCTCGTTACGGGGTCCAGGACGGCAGGCCCGAATTCTAGGGCAGATGTCCCGGCCGCCCCCGTAGGGTGAAAAACCGGATTGGCCACCCCGCTCCGCGCGGCGGAGAATGCCCGGCATGGTGATCTCAGGGGACAAGGGGCTCAGCGAGGCGGCACGCCGTCAGCTGGAAAAGGAAATAGCCGATCTACGCGCGCAACGGGCGGCGCTCGCCCCGCAGCCGGGTGAACAGGAGCGCACCGGGGACGCGGCCGACCAGGCCGACGTGATCGACCGCGCGGAGGCCGCCGCCAGGCTGGAACGGCAAATCGCCGACGTGTCCGCGAAACTGGAGCACGGCGCGTACGACAGCTCACTGCTGCCCGACGGCACGCGCGTTTCGCTGCAGTTCGCCGACGGGGACAAGGAAGTGTTCACCGTGGTCACCCTCCCGGGCGAAGACGCCGATTCGGTGACCTCGGACAGCCCGCTCGGCCTCGCCCTGGTCGGCGCGAAGGCCGGCGACGAGGTCACCTACCGCACGCCGCGCGGCGAGACGACGGTGACCGTGCTGGAGCTGACCCCGCCGAAGGACTGACCACAAAGGACTGAACGAGGGCCGCACGGGTGCGGCCCTCGTTCAGTTTCCGAGGAGACTTTCGGCACGGTAGGCATAGACCGCGTCCTGCTCGACCGCCACATGCCAGCCGTCGCAGACCTTGTCCGTGCGCTTGTGCTCCCCGGCCGGCCACCAGTCCGCGGTCAGCGTCGGCGGCGCAGCCTCGGCATCGCCGGAAGTGCACAAGCTGGGCAAAGTCGTTCCCGCGGGCCGGTACTTCAGAATCCGCTCCGTCCCCGTGGTGCGGATGACCTCCTCGACCTGCTGTGCCCCATCCGGCACCCACGCCGGCAACTTCGCGTCGTCGTCGTTCTTGCCTTCGAGCCCGCTTTCGTAGGAAACCGCCTTCATATGCCCGTTCCCCTGCTCGGTGATCGCCTGACTGAGCCCGCACCCGGACACCGCGGTCACCGCCACCACCGCACCCGCGACGGCCATCTTGCGCATGTTCTGCATGTCTTCGAGTCAAGCCCGGCGAACGGACGCCGCCATCGGCCTTCCGGCTCGGGTAGACCCGGCCAGTTGACCGATCGTGGCCCCGGCCGGGTCATCCGCGAGGAGAAAATGCAATCAGGCCCTGTCCGGAAATTTCCGGACAGGGCCTGATTCGAGAGCCGCCTGGGGGAATCGAACCCCCGACCTATTCATTACGAGTGAATCGCTCTGGCCGACTGAGCTAAGGCGGCGTGTCGCGGTGGCGGAGCCGTGCGACGGGCATCAGTGTAGCGGAGCCCGGCGCGTCACTTTCCGGGGGCCGCGTCGTTGGGCTCCTATGACTTCGGTCTCAATTCCGGCCCCGGACACCAACTGGAGGACTCGGCACATGCGGCGAAAACTGCCTCGGGCGGTAGCCGTCCCCGTCACCGCGGCCCTGGTGCTGCTCAGCGCGGGTCCGGCGGGTGCGCAGGACATCCCGACCACGCCGATCCCCCAGCCGGGGAGCCCCGGGCAGCCACCCGGGTCGGTGCCGAACGAGCCGCAGCCGCTCGGGCACGCGGTCGGGGACGCGGGTACCGCGCTCGGGGTACTGCGGCTGCTGCCGAACTCGGTGACCACCGGGACCATCCTTCCCGGCTTCGGCCAGCAGCTGCCGAAGCAATCCGCGCTGGAGGCCGGGATGGGCCTGTCCAGCGCGTCCGCGAACTCGGAAGCCTACCTCAGCTACGAGAAGTCGATTGCGCAGTCCTCGCCGTTCGGGCTCGCGGTGGGCGGGCAGGCGCCACAGGTGCCGGGAAGCCTCACGCAGACGGCGTTGCCGGACAACCCCAAGGAGATCACCGGCGGGCTCAACGCACCGTCGAATCCGCTGCTGAACGTCGGGCTGCTCAACGGCAGCGCGCACGCTCGCTGGAGCGACACGCTCGGCCCGTGCGTCGGCACGATCTCCGACGCCAGCACGTCGGTGGCCAGTCTCTCGTTGCTGAACGTCATCCCGACGCTGCCGCAGGTTCCGCTGCTCGGCGGGGGCGGGCTGAACCTGCCGTCCACGGACAAGCTCGCCACCGGGTTCGATCCGGCGAGCGGGCTGCAGAGCCTCGGTGGCCTGCTGTCCGGCGGCGAGAAGGCCCAGCCGGGCGGCGCCGGTTCACTGCTCAGCCTGCCGAACACGCTCTCGTCACACTCACAGGTGAAGCTCGTCGACATCCCGGGGTCGAAGAACAAGGCCGTGCAATCGGTCTCGACGCTGCAGGGCGCGGACCTCCAGATCCTCAAGGGCACCCCGCTCGAACTGGATCTCAAGGTGGTCAGCCAGCCGACGCTCACGGTGACCTCGACCGGCGACGCGAAGACGTCGAAGGTCGAGTACCAGGCACCGGTGCTGACCATCTCGGCCGGCGGCAAAACGCTGTACACCCTTGACGCGGCTAACCCGACCCAGGACATCCCGATCGGCCTGCCGCTGTCACCGCTGAGCGACCAGTTCGGCGCGCTCGACAACGTGCCGGTGGTCGGCGGCCTGGTCGCCACGGCGACGCAGGGCCTCAAGCAGTTGTCCGACACCACCAACAAAGTGCTCGACCTCGGCGTGCTGCGGCTGAGCATTGCGAACCTGGAGCAGAAGCAGTCCGAGGCGACCACGCCGTTCAAGGGCTACCAGCTGGGCGCCTCCGCGCGGCTGTTCGACCTTCAGGTACTGCCCACGGAACGGCTGAAGAGCCTGTTGCCGAAGGACGCGGGCGACAAGCTGCCTTCGTCGCTGGCGCAGCTTTCGCTGGGCGAGCAGGTGGCGCGTGCGTACGCGCCGACGGGCGGCGTGGTGTGCGGTAGCACGACTCCCGCTCCGAACGCTGGCGGCCAAGCGCCGGCCGCACCGGCGAAGCACCTCGCGTACACGGGCGCTGCGTACGACACTGTGCCGTTGTTCTGGACCGGTACTGCATTGCTGTTGCTCGGTGTGGTGATGGTGGCTGCGTTCCCGAACCGTCGCAGGCTCCCGCTGGTGTTGCACCGGAATCCCGGCGAGCAAAAGCCTTTCAAGCCCTCACCGTTCCCACGCGACTGACTTCGTGAGTCAGCCCTGGCGAAGTGTGGTGACCATGGCTTCCACGGCGATCCGCGGCTTCACGTTCAACCCGATCGCTTCGCGGCACTCCAGAACGGCTTCGAGCCGCCTCAAGGTCGACTCCGGGGTCCACGCCGAGGCAGCGGACGCGATGGCGTCGGCATGGTCGGGATGGGTGAGCGTGGCCCCGGCGTGGGAAGCCGTGACCAGCACGTCGCGGTAGAAGCCCGCGAGGTCCACCAAGGCGAGATCGAGAGTGTCGCGCTGGGTACGCGTGGCGCGGGACTTCTGGCGTTTTTCGAGCTGCTTCACCGCGGCCTCGGCGGCCCGCTTCGCACCGGCGACGCCCTTACCCGTGCCATCGCCACCCATCGCGGTACGCAGCTCGGAGCGTTCGGATTCGTCGCGGCTCTTGCTCTCCTCGCCCGCATCCGCCTCGGCCGCGCTGATCAGCTGGTCCGCGCTAGTGAAGACGTCCCCCGGACGACGCAGGCCAAGCGGGATCCGCAGCACGGTGTCCCGCCGGTGCCGAGCGGCTTCGTCGGTCGCGAGCCGGCGCGCGCGGCCGACATGTCCGTTGCACACCGACGCTGCCCACTGCGCACGCTCGGGATCGACGCCGTCCCGCGAGACGAGGACCTGCGCGATCGCTGCCGCGGGCGGGGTCCGCAACGGCACCAGCCGGCACCGCGAGCGGATCGTGACCGACACGTCCTCCGGATGGTCCGACGGTGCGCAGAGCAGGAACACCGTGCGCTCCGGCGGTTCTTCGACGGCCTTCAGCAACGCGTTCGACGCGCCCTCGGTGAGGCGGTCGGCGTCTTCGATGATCACGACCTGCCATTCACCGGTCGTCGGTCGTCGCGCTGCGGCTTGCACCAACGCGCGCATCTCGGCGACGGAGATCGACAGGCCCTCGGGAACGACGAGCCGTACGTCCGCGTGCGTACCGGCCATCGTGGTGCGGCAACCCGGGCACGCACCGCAGCCGGTCCCGGTGCTGCACTGCAACGCCGCGGCGAAGGTGCGCGCGGCGACCGAACGCCCGGACCCGGGTGGGCCGGTCAGCAGCCACGCGTGCGTCATCGCGGCCGGCGCCACGGGCTCCCCCGCGACGATCTTCGCTGCCGCAGCCGCCGCAGTGGAGAGCGTCTCCGCTGCTGGTTCCTGCCCGATCAAACCCGCCCAAACGCCGATCGGCGCGGTCACTTCGCCTCCGCTTCGGACGTTGCGCGCTCCTCGGCCTCCGCCGCGGTCACCTCGGCGACGTCTGCGGCAGCCGCGGCTTCGTGAACGGCGTACGGTGCCGGCTGGTCCGTGACAGCGGCTTCCTTCGGCGCGAAGCTGGACAGCCGCCCCACGAACACCCCCTGGACCGCGACGCGCACACGCTCGGCTATCTCGTCGTCGGTCCCGTCCGCGTCGATCACCACGTAACGCTCGGGGTCCGCGGCGGCCATGTCGGCGAGCAGCTTCTGCATCCGCCACTGCTCGCTGGGCGACAGCTTCGAATCGCCGGGATTCTGGTTGCCGGACGCGGTGTCCAGCAGCACGGTGAGGTCCGGGCGCAGCCGTCCGGTCGCCCAGTCGGTGATCCCTTCGAGCTCGGCACTGTCGAGACCGCCGACCGCGGACACCGCCGCGAGCGGCGAGTCGGCGAAGCGTTCCATCACCACCACGGATCCGGCGTCCAGCGCGGGCTGGATCTCCCGCTCGACCAGATCGGCCCGCACCGCTGCGGCGACCAGCGCCTGTGCCCGCGCGCCGGACAGCGAGGCCTCGGAAACCAGCGTGGTGAACTGGCGTTCGGCCAGCGCGGGATCGGCGGACCGGACCACCGGGCGGACGCCGGTGTCCAGCCAGCGGGCCAGGCGAGCGGCCTGCTCTCCGGTGTTGATCGCGGTGGTGCCTTCAAGCGCGATCAGGTAGCCGTTGACCCGCCGTGGAGTCCGGCGCAGGGCGTTGCGCAGGTCGGCGAAGATCTTCTCGGTGCGCCGGTCGTCCATCTGCCGGTAGGCGACCACGCCGAGCAGCACGGCCAGCGCGGCAGCGCCGAGCATGACCGGGCGGGTGCCGTCGATGGTGATCGGGCCGCCCCACGCGGTGACCTGCCGAGGCTTGACCAGGCCGATCAGCGCCGGCGTGACCACGGTGGCGCCGGCCAGCACCACTTTCAGCATCGTCTGGTAGAGCGCATTGATCCGGCCGCGGATCGCATCTTCCACGCGGGAGCCGATGATCGTGACGCCGGTGAGGAACGCGGTACCCGCACAGACCCCGACCAGCGCCACCGCGACCAGCGAGATCGCCAGGTGCGGCGACAACGCCACCACCACCAGGGAAAGCCCGGCGACGACGATGGAGATGCCGAACAGGCGGTCGTGCGGAAGCCGGTGGGCGAGCTTCGGCGCCACCGCCATCCCCGTGGCGAGCCCGAGGAACACGGAGAGCACGAGCAGGTTGAACGCTGCGTCGCCGGCGAGCAGCGACGAGGAGTACGGCTTGGCCGACGCCACCACCGCGCCGCCGGCGGCGAAAGCCCCGAACGCGCCGATCAGCAGCCCGCGGACCAGCGGGGTGGTGCGCACGAACCGGAAACCGTCGCGCATCATGGCGCCGAGGCCGAGCTTTTCCTCGTCGGCCTGCTCGGCCTTCTTCTCGGGAGTCGCGTGCACGTCGCGCAGCGACAGCTCGGGAATCCGGGTGGCCACGAGGATGCCGCTGGTCAGGTACAGCAGACCGGTGATGACCACGGCGATCTTGGCGATGTAGAGGTCCGCGGTCGCGCCCTGGAACAGGTGGAAGGTGGAGTTGATGCCGAGGATCAGCGCGTTGGCCCCGGCCGCGGTGATCACCGCGAGGCCGTAGGTCATCACCAAGCCGAGCTGGTTGGCGGTCTCCACCTGGTCCGGGCGGCGCAGCAGGTTCGGCACCGCGGCGTCCTTGGACGGAATCCACATGATCGAGCTGCAGCCGACCAGGAAGTTCGCCACGAACAGCCACCACGGGGCGCCGACGATGGCGATCGACAGCAGGAAACCGCAGCGCAGCAGGTCGCACACGACCATCACCTTGCGCCGGTCGAACCGGTCCGCCAGCAATCCGCCGATCGGGGCGAACAGCAGGCCCGGCAGCAGGTTGGTCACGACCACGCCGACGAACGCGAAGTTCTGCGCGGTGTAGTTGTCCAGCAGCTTGGTGCTCAGGCTGGTCAGGGCCAGCAGGTTCAGCCAGTCGGCGACGCTGCACAGGTACGTGACGCCCCACAGTCTGCGGAACGGTTTGATCGCCAGCACCCGGCGAACCCGGTGGATCGTGGACGCCGGAGTCCCGCTCGACCCACCCGGACCGGCTCCGGGCAACGACCGTATGCCCTCGCTGATATGCCCACCCCACTCGTCACGGCGGCGCCGGGCGACCCTTGCGGATCCCCCGACCGTGTCGTCAGGGTAGCGCCGGAGCAGGGGTGGCCGCGGAACCGGCCCGGGTGTCGTACGGGGGAAGCGGGCTCAGCCGAACAGCTCGCCCAGACTGCTGACCAGGCTCACAATCATCTCGATCGCGACAATTCCGAACACGATCAACAGGACGAACGCGAGCACCACACCCGCGGTGCTGGTCGAGGGGCGGCCCATGGCCGGCATGCTGATGGCCGGCAGCCCACGCCGCCGGACCTGCCGTTCGGCCAGCTCTTCCTCGATGTCGTCGTCGGCGACCTCGGCGACCTGCCTCAGCTTCGGCCGCGGCAGGTTCTTCAGCAGCTGCGGTGCCCGGCTGGGCCAGGTCCGCTGCCGCGGCAACAGCCCGAGCGGCACCCGATCGGGTCGTTCGAAGGCGGCCGAATCGGAGATCGAACTCCGCACGCCCTTCTTCGACTCCTCCTCGAGCGCGGCCTCCACCATGCGCTTGACCGCATCGGGATCGTGTTGCACCGGCCGCGCGGTGGGCAGCGGCCCGAACTCCCCAGCCCGGGCAGCCCCGCCGCTGCCGCCGGTGACCAGCCCGGACAGCGGATCGGAGAACCGCTCCCCGACGAAATCGCCGGAAAGCGTGCCATCCCGATCGGACTCCGGGGCGGGGGGCGGAAAGAAAGGCGCCCCATCGCTCGTGCTCATGGTGACCACCTCACTACGGAATGCCCGCCACGTCCAGTATCGGCGAGACTGCCCACACTCGCATCCACCCAATGGCCGCAGCCTACTGCGACGGACGCGCCCGGCCGGGCACACTCCGTGCCCACGGAACCACCTCCGGCATCACACGAGTGGTGCCGGACGGACCTGGTCGCGACCGGCGTGCCCGGGCGGGGCTGTTCGCCACCAGCGACGTCGAACAGGGGCACTCGGCGCCGGACGGGCCCTCCACCACAAGCGATGCCGGGCAGGCCCTCCGTGACAAAGCGACGTCAGACAGGCGGCCACCGCGCCAGTGGCACCGGGCGGGAACGTCCCCCACAAGCAATGTCATGCAGGGCCGCTGGCCGCCAGCGGCGCCAGGCGGGGCCGTCACCCGCCAGCGACGCCGGGCGGCCGCCGCCAAGGGCACCGGATGGGCCGTCCGCCACAAGCGAGGTCGGACAGGCCGCTCGCTACCAGCGGCAACGGGCCAGGGCTGTCTGCCACAAGCCATGCTGGCCGGGACCGGCCACTGCAAGTCGCGGCAGGCAGGCCCGTTCGCCATAAGCAGCGCCGGGCAAAGTCACTCGCCAAAACAGCGCCGGGCGGTCAGGTCCGCTGCGAGTGGTGCCGGACCGGCTCGTTCGCCACACGCGAGCCGGGCGGAGCCGCTCAACCACCCACGCACCGCCCCTGCCCACCGCCACGTCACGCCCACCGAGCCGACCAGTAGTCACAGCCGCTCAGCACCTCCCCTCAGCAGACTCGCTCACCTCCGTCGACCTACCCACTCACCGTCACTCACGCGCTGGACACCCCCTCCTCCCCTGGACACATCGACCCGCCTCCCAGCAGCAACCCACCCACCTGAACCCAGCCTCTCACCAGCATCTCCACTCACCCGAAGCGCCACCCCTACCCGGCCACCGCAACACCCCCATCACGATCACGCATGGCTGCGCACCGCCTCGACAATCCAGGCCTCGGCGGTGCTGCGGGTCGCCGGTGTCCACGTGATCGTCCAGCCGCCGCCCGGGAGCGGGGCCGCCCGGAACTGGTAGCGGCCCTGGTCGTTGTCCACCAGCCCGAACGCTCCGTGCGGGTACTCGGCCAGCACCGCCTCGCGCACGGCGAGGTCGACCAGCACCGTGCCCTGGCGGGGGCGGGCGGCCGCGGAGCGGATCACGTCCAGTTCGCCCCAGGCCGCCGACGGGACCAGCCCGCTGCGGTCGGTCTCGATCCGGACCGCCGGGCCAGGGCCGGGCGGTCGGTCGGGCAGGCCGTCGAACACCCACCCGGGCAGCGCGCTCAGCAGACCGGATCGCAGCCGCGCACGGCGACCCGCCCTGGTCATCACCGTGGTGTAGTCCGCGTCGCCGAAGAACCGCACCTCCCACGGCTCCCGGTCGGCCGGGAACACCCCGGTAACCACGCCCCGGATGAACCCGCCGCGCAGCACCCGGTACAGCCCGAGTGCCTCGGCCGTCACCTCGCCCTCGGTGGCCAGCCCCAGCGCGGTCATCCCGCCGACGAACCGGATGTACTGCTCCGCCTCCTCGGCCAGCGCGGCGCCGAGCAGCGGCCCGAACGACTGCCGGACCTCCTCCGCGAGACTCGGCTCCGGTGCCGGCCGCTCCGGCCCGGCCAGTACCGGTGGCACCTCGAAGTGCGGGTCGTAGAACTCCATCACCGAAGGCCGCTGCGGCACCTCGGCGCGCAGCGGTTCGATGACCTGGTCGATGACGTCGAAGACGACAGGTGCGGAACTGCTCACCCCTGCATTGAACACCCTGACACCGACATTTTCTCGAACTTGTGTTCGAATCACCCAGAGGGGCGACGACCGCGCCGGTCAGCCCGGCCGCACCGGTTCGGCGACCCGCATCGCCGGCGCCAGGAAGTGCACGGTCACCAGCAGGGCACCGACCACCGCGAACGCCCGGGCAGCCCGATCCCACCGGACAGCGGCCCGATCAGCGCCGGTCCGGCAAGGAAACCGAGGTACCCGCAAGCCGCCACGGCCGCGATCGCCCGGCCCGGCGCCTCCGGCTGTTTGCGCCCGGCGGCGCTCCACGCGAGCGGGACCATCGCGGACACTCCGAGCCCGGCCACGGCGAAGCCCGCCACTGCCACGCCCGGCACCGGGACCGCGACCACCAGCAGGAACCCGAGCACCGTCAGCGCAGTCGCGATACGGATGAACCGGACCACGCCGATCCGTTCCACAAGCCGGTCGGCGACCGTGCGCACCGCGATCATCGTGATCGAGAAGGCGAAGTAGCCCAGCGACGCGACTGCCGCCGTCGCCGAGGTGACCTCGCGCAGGTACACCGCGCTCCAGTCGTTGATCGTGCCCTCCGCGACGAACCCGCAGAACGCGATCACGCCGAGCGGGATCAACGCCTTGCCGGGCAAGGCGAACGCCGCCTCGCCCTGTCCCCGATCGGCGCCCGGCAAGAAGCGGAACGCCGCACCGATGGCGAACGCGAGCAACACCGTTCCGGCCAGAGTGAAGTGCGTTTCGACCGGCACCGCCAGATCTCCGTCAACGCGGCCACCCCCGACCCAGCGAGCCCACCGATGTTCCAGAACGCGTGGAATCCGGCGAAGATCGGCCGCCCGTACGCCTCTTCGACGCGCGCAGCGTGCGCGTTCATGGACACGTCGAGCAAGCTGTTGCCGACGCCGAGCACAGCGAGCGCGGCCACGAACAACGGCAGATCCGGAGCGAACGCGGCAAGCGGCAGCCCCGCGCACAGCACAGTGGCGCCGCAAACCACTCCACGCCGGCTGCCGATCTTCGTCAGCACCGGACCCGCGGCCAACAACGCGACCACCGAACCCGCTGCCAGCCCGAAAACACCGATCGCCAACTGTCCCTCACTGAGACCGAGCTTCGCCTGCGCTGCGGGTACGCGTGCGGCCCACGAAGCGAAGGCGGCTCCGCACACCGCGAAGACCACTGAAAGCGCTATTCGCGCACGTCGCGCTTCTTCCACCAGGCCCCCATGGACAGGCGAAAGGGCCATCCGGACGACATCCGAATGGCCCCTTCGAAACACGGATCTATTTGGCTTTCGCCGTACTGCTCGCCTTCTTCACGGGCGCCTTCTTGGCCGCCGTCGACTTCGCCGTGGTCTTCGCTGTCGTGGACTTGGCTGTCGTGGATTTCGCCGTCGTGGTCTTGGCAGCCGCAGTCTTGGTGGTCGACTTCGCCGCGGCGGTCTTGCGCGCAGGCGCCTTGCGCTTCGGTGCCGGCCCCTTGGCGCGCTTCTCCGCCAGCAGCTCGGCGCCACGCTCAGCCGTCAGCTCCTCGATACTGTCGGTCTTCCGCAGCGTCGCGTTGTACTCGCCGTCGGTCACGTACGGACCGAAGCGGCCGTCCTTGACCACCATCGGCTTGCCCGACACCGGGTCGTCGCCCAGCTCCTTGAGCGGCGGACGCGCCGTTGCCGACCGCCCACGCTGCTTCGGCTCCGAATAGATCTTCAGCGCCTCTTCGAGCGTGATCGAGAACAACTGATCCTCGGTCTGGATTGACCGCGAGTCCGTGCCCTTCTTGAGGTACGGCCCGTACCGACCGTTCTGCGCGGTGATCTCGTCACCCGACTCCGGGTCCTTGCCCACCACGCGCGGCAGCGAAAGCAGCTTCAGCGCTTCGTCGAGAGTGATCGTCTCGACCGACATGGACTTGAACAGCGAGCCCGTACGCGGCTTCGGCAGCTTCGCCTTCGCTGCCTTCTTCTGCGCCGCAGTGGCGTCCTCGGGCAGCTCCGGCTCCGGGAGCAGCTCGGTGACGTACGGGCCGAAGCGGCCTTCCTTCGCCACGATCTCGTGTCCGCTGACCGGGTCGGCGCCCAGTACCCGGCCCTCCTGCGGAGTGGCGAACAGCTTCTCCGCGATCTCCGGCGACAGCTCGTCCGGCGGCAGATCCTCGGGCAGGTTCGCGCGCTGCGACTCGCCGTTGACCTCCCGCTCGAGGTACGGGCCGTACCGGCCGACGCGCACCACGACCTGGTGCCCCTCGGCGTCGCTGAACATCGGGATGGAGTTGATCTCCCGCGCATCGATGCCCTCGACGCTGCCGTCGACCAGCTTCTTCAGCCCACCCAGCCGGCCGACCGAGCCCTCCACGCCCAGATCGCCGCCGAAGTAGAACTTCGACAGCCACTCGGCGCGGTGCTCGTCACCGTTGGCGATGCGGTCCAGCTCGTCCTCGAGGCCGGCGGTGAAGTTGTAGTCCACCAGGCGTTCGAAATGCCGCTCCATCAACGCGACCACAGCGAACGCGACCCACGAGGGCACCAGCGCGGAGCCCTTCTTCCATACGTAGCCGCGATCCTGGATGGTCTTGATGATCGAGGCGTAGGTGGACGGGCGGCCGATGCCCAGCTCCTCCAGCTTGCTCACCAGGCTCGGCTCGGAGTAGCGCGCGGGCGGCGAAGTGCTGTGCCCGTCCGCGGACAGCTCGTCGGCGGTCAGGCCCTGATCCTTGACCAGCACCGGCAACCGGCTCTGCTTGTCGTCCGCTTCGCCGCCCGCCTCGGTGTCGACCGCCTCGACGTAGGCCTTCAGGAAGCCGGCGAAGGTGATCGTGCGGCCGGACGCGGCGAACGTGCACTCCTCGCCGGAGATGGCGGTACCGACGATGCGCACTGACATCGTGGTGCCCTTCGCGTCCGCCATCTGCGACGCGATGGTGCGCTGCCAGATCATCTCGTACAGCCGGAACCCGTCGGTGTCCAGCTCGCTGGCGACCTGGCCCGGGGTGCGGAAGACCTCGCCGGACGGACGGATCGCCTCGTGCGCCTCCTGCGCGTTCTTCACCTTGCGCGTGTACTGCCGCGGCGACGGCGAGACGAACTCCTTGCCGTACAGCTGCGTCGCCTGGCTTCGCGCGGCCGAGATCGCCGACTCCGACAGCGTGGTCGAGTCGGTACGCATATAAGTGATGTAGCCGTTCTCGTACAGCTTCTGCGCGACGCGCATGGTGCGCTCGGAGGTGAAGCGCAGCTTGCGGCCGGCCTCCTGCTGCAGCGTCGAGGTCATGAACGGCGGATACGGCTTGCGCGAGTACGGCTTCTCCTCGACGCTCGCGACCTTGAAGTCCCGCTCGCGCAGCGCCTGCGCCAAGGCCTGCGCGTCGGCCTCGCCGAGTACGCGGATGTCCTTGCCGGAACCCTTGAGCTGCCCGTTCGAGTCGAAGTCACGGCCGGTGGCCAGGCGCGCGCCGTCCACCGAGACCAGCCGCGCCGGGAAATTCCGCGGCGCCGCGTCCGGACCGGCGTTCATGGTCGCGGAGATGTCCCAGTACGACGCCGAGGTGAAGCGCATCCGCTCGCGCTCCCGCTCGACCACGATCCGGGTCGCCACGGACTGCACGCGGCCCGCCGAGAGCTTCGGCATGACCTTCTTCCACAGCACCGGCGAGACCTCGTAGCCGTACAGCCGGTCGAGGATGCGGCGGGTCTCCTGCGCGTCGACCAGGTCGGCGTCCAGCTCCCGCGTGGCGTCCGCGGCGGCGCGGATGGCCTGCTCGGTGACCTCGTGGAAGACCATCCGGCGCACCGGCACCTTGGGTTTGAGCGTCTCCAGCAGGTGCCAGGCGATCGCCTCGCCCTCGCGATCGGGGTCCGTGGCGAGGTAGAGCTCGTCGACGTCCTTGAGCAGACCCTTCAGCTCGGTGACCTTGGACTTCTTGTCCGGCGTGACGATGTACAGCGGCTTGAAGTCGTTGTCGATGTCCACGCCGAGGCGGGCCCAGGACTCGCCCTTGTACTGCGCGGGCACGTCGGCGGCACCGCGGGGCAGGTCGCGGATGTGCCCGACGGAGGACTCGACGACGTAGTTGCCGCCCAGGTAGGGGGCGATCTTGCGGGCCTTGGTCGGCGATTCGACGATCACCAGCCGCCGCCGGCCGGCGCCGTTGCCCCCGGCGTCGCTTTTCTTGGTCCGTGCTCCTGCCACGCTGTCCTGCTCTCCACTCATCTCCGTGCCGTCGCCTCTGCGCCGGCGGCGGCACTCTCTCCCCGCTCCGGGGGTTCTGCGCCCGCGTCTTGACCTGTCAGTGTGCACGTCCCCGGCGGCTGTGCAGCGCAGAGGTGTCCGGATCGACCGGCGGGCCCCTGCCCGTCGGATCGCCACTGACCTCGGCGATGTTTCCTTTCCACACCTAGCACGTGATGTCGGACACGTGCCGTGCAGGGTAACCGGTCGCGCAATGGATACCCCTTCGTCCGGCGGTGGAGCGCCCCGCGTCGCCAAGGTTTCACTTACTATGCCCATCTGCCGAAAGGAATCTTCATGACTCGACGTCTGCTCGGTGGCGCGATCGCCACCGCAGCCGTGTTCGCATTGGCCGGCGCCCCGGCGGCAAGCGCGGCGACGACCTCGTTCTCGGGCACCGTGGCGCTGTCCAACTGCTCCGGCTCGGTGGTCAAACCGGCCGCCACACCCATGGACGCGCCCGCGCTCGTGCTGTCGAACGGGCACTGCCTGGAGTCCGGCTTCATGAAGCCGGGCCAGGTGATCACCGGCCGGGCCTCCGGCCGCACGTTCGACCTGCGGTCCCCGGACGGGCAGAGTTCGGCGGGCACGGTCAAGGCGAAGAAGATCCTCTACGCCACCATGACCGATACCGACGTGTCGCTCTACCAGCTCACCGACACCTACGCCGGGATCAAGGACAAGTACGGCGTCGCCCCGCTCGAACTGGTCGACAGCCATCCGAAGGCGGGCACGGCCATCGACGTCGTCTCCGGCTACTGGAAGAAGACCTACTCCTGCAGCGTCGACGGCTTTGTGCCCGAACTGCACGAGAACGGCTGGGTGTGGAAGGACTCCATCCGCTACACCCCCGGCTGCGCCACGATCGGCGGCACGTCCGGTTCGCCCATCGAGGACCACGCGACCGGCAAGGTCATCGGCGTGAACAACACGTCCAACGACAACGGCGAGCGCTGCACGTTGAACAACGCGTGCGAGGTCGACGAGTCCGGCAAGGTGGCCGTGCACGCCGGTACCAAATACGGCGAGGAGACCTACGGTATTCCCGCCTGTCTCACCGCGGCCGGCGAAGTGGACCTCAACCGGCCGGGCTGCACGCTGCCGAAGCCGTAACCCGTGTCCTGTGAAGGGGCCCTGTCCGGCATACCCGCCGGGGAGGGCCTTTTTCTCTGCTCCAGCTACCCCACAGCCTCCAGTAAGTATTGAAGAGGACTCTCCTCCCGGCCGGAGCGGCGCGGCTCACCCTCCGCCCGGACGGGACGGCGCTCACCGACCGGCGGCAACTCCGGCCATACGTCCTCGGCACCGGCAGGCGCCTCTCCGATCAATTCCAGCAGCCCATCAAGCCGACGCCGCCCGGTGATCCGCAGGCCCGGCGCCTCGGCCTTCGGCCCGAGCAGCCGCGCCTGCACTCCGAGCGGAGCCAGCGCCGCCACCAGCTCCTCGTGCATCAGCGGCGCCAGCGGGTCGAGCCCGAGCAGGTATCCACCGGGCTCCGGACGACCGGCGGCGAGTGCCCACATCCGCAGCATCGCGCCGCTCAGCCGGAACCCGCCGGGCACGGCCTTGCCCGAATCCTGCTCGGCCGGACCGGTGCACCCCGGCCGCAGCCATCGGTCGGCAAGCCCCAGCAGGTCGACCCGGAACGACGTGCGTACCTGCGGACGCCCGCAGTCGGCCACCACGACCTGTGCATCAGCGCCCCGGCCACGGCATTCGCGCGCCAGCACCCGAGCCCGCCACGGCTGCTCGACCACCACCGTCAGCCGGGCCGCGGTGTGCCCGAAGCCGGTGATCTGCCCCTGGCAGCACAACAACCCGGCCAGGTCCGCGAGCCCCGGTCCGGTCGCCTCCGCCGAGAACAGCGAGATCGTCCGATCCACACCGATCATGATAGAACACAAGTTCGATTGGAGGCGAGCGTCACACGGGTGTCTTTTTCGCCGACACCCGAACGGGCGGTCAGCTCGGCGCCGGCGGCACCACGAGCTGCTGGCACCCACTCGCCCGCTTGCCCGCGGCAGTCAGCTCGGGTGTGGCATCGAGCCCCTTCAGCACATCCAACCTGCTGACCGCATCGATCGCCGACCGGGCTTCACCCAGCGCCGACCTCGTCGCGTCGGCCCCGACGGCCACATCGAGGCGGCGGCGAACGTCGTCGGCGCGGGCACCCACTGAAGCCAACTCGCCGAGCAGCTCCGCACGCGCGGCCTCACCGCCGGACAGCGGAGGCGGTCCCACCTGGCCCAGCCCGGCGATCGTCCGATCGATTCCGCCCGCCACCGAGGAGAGCAGCCTGCTGGCGGTCCGGGCCGCCTGCAGCGGGGAACTCGGATCGATCTCCGGCAGGCCGGCCAGCGTGCGCACGAGGTGGCTGACCGCCGTGCAATACCCGTCCGCCCAGCCGGCCGCCGGATCGGCGCGGCTCGCCGGGTCCGACTGTCCACCCGCGTGCGGCTGGGCCGGCGCGGGCGGCTGCCCGCAGCCCGCCAGACCGACACCGATTCCCGTTGCCAGCGCGGCAAGGACGGTCCACCGCGGCCGCACCCGAACACCTCCCCGCCACTCGAAGCCCAGAACGCCCCGACCGTACCGATCCGCCGGACGGGCGCAACTCGCCCCCGGCAGGTGGACACGCACCGGGCCCGGCGCGCCGTAGCGCACCGGGCCCGGATGGAGTAACGACTCAGACAGCGTTGGCCGGAGCCGGCGTATCCGCGATGACCGTGCCGCGCCGCTTGGACACGACGATCGCCGCCGCCACCACCGCGACCGCCACGAGCGCGATCACGATCCGCCAGGTGGTGTGCGCACCGCCGCCCACCGACAGCGTGACCACGGCGGGCGCGATCAGCACCGAAACCAGGTTCATGACCTTGATCAACGGGTTGATCGCCGGACCGGCGGTGTCCTTGAACGGGTCGCCCACGGTGTCGCCGATGACGGTCGCGTCGTGCGCGGCCGAGCCCTTGCCACCGTGATTGCCGTCCTCCACCAGTTTCTTCGCGTTGTCCCAGGCACCACCGGAGTTGGCGAGGAAGATCGCCATCAGGGTGCCGGTGGCGATCGCGCCGGCCAGATACCCGGCCAGCGCACCGGTGCCCAGGCCGAAGCCGACCGCGATCGGCGCGAACACCGCGAGCAGACCGGGTGTGGCCAGCTCCCGCAGCGAATCGCGGGTCACGATGTCCACGACCCGGCCGTACTCGGGCCGCGTGGTGCCCTCCATGATCCCGGCGATCTCGCGGAACTGGCGGCGCACCTCGTACACCACCGCGCCGGCCGCCCGCGACACCGCGTTGACCGCCAGCCCGGAGAACAGGAACACCACGGCCGCGCCGATGATCACGCCGACCAGGGTGGCCGGGCTGACGATGTTCGCGACGAACGAACCCGTGGTGCCGACGGCCTTGGTGATCGCGTCCGAATACGACCCGAACAGAGCAGTCGCGGCGAGCACCGCGGTGGCGATCGCGATGCCCTTGGTGATCGCCTTGGTGGTGTTGCCCACCGCGTCGAGTTCGGTGAGGATGCCGGCGGCTTTCTCGTCCACGTCACCGGACATCTCGGCGATGCCCTGCGCGTTGTCCGAAACCGGGCCGAAGGTGTCCATCGCGACGATGACGCCGACCGTGGTCAGCAGACCGGTACCGGCCAGCGCCACGGCGAACAACGCGACGCCGCCGCCCAGTAGATAGGCACCGAACACCGCGGCGCCGATCACCAGCGCGGTGTAGACCGCGGACTCGAAACCGACCGAGATACCGGACAGGATCACCGTGGCCGGACCGGTTTCCGAGGTCTTGCCGACGTCCTTCACCGGCTTGTACTCGGTGCCGGTGTAGTAGCCGGTGATCTTCAGGATGACCGCCGCCAGTACGATGCCGATGATCACCGAAACAGTCGCGATGACCGCCGGGTTGCCCGCGGTGCTCCCGAACCCGTCGCCGAATTCGGCGAAGCTGCTCGGCAGGTAGGCGAATGCGGCGATGGCCGACAGGACCGCGGAGATCACCGCGGAGATGTAGAACGAGCGGTTGATCGTGACAAGACCGCCTTCCCCGCTGCGCGCCTTCGTGATGTAGACGCCGATCACCGCGGTGATCACGCCGATCGCGGGCACCATGAGCGGGAAGATCAGCCCGGACGCGCCGAACGCGGAGCTGCCCAGGATCAGCGCGGCGACGAGCATCACCGCGTAGGACTCGAAGAGGTCCGCGGCCATGCCGGCGCAGTCCCCGACGTTGTCGCCCACGTTGTCCGCGATCGTCGCGGCGTTGCGCGGGTCGTCCTCGGGGATGCCCTGCTCCACCTTGCCGACCAGGTCCGCGCCGACGTCCGCGGCCTTGGTGAAGATACCGCCGCCGACCCGCATGAACATGGCGATCAGCGCGGCGCCGAACCCGAAGCCCTCCAGCACCTTCGGCGCCTGGCCGGTGTAAACCAGCACCACCACGGCGGCACCGAAAAGACCGAGGCCGACGGTGATCATGCCGACCACGCCACCGGTGCGGAACGCCACGCGCATGGCGATCTCGCGGCCGCCCTCCTCGCGCGAGGCCGCGGCGACGCGCAGATTCGCCTGCGTGGCCAGCCACATGCCGAGGTAGCCGATGGTGAACGAGAACACCGCGCCGATCAGGAAGAAGATCGACCGGCCGATCCGCTCGTTCCAGTCGTCGGCGGGGAGCGCGAACAGCAGCAGGAACACCACGACACCGAAGACGGCGAGGGTGTTGCGCTGTCGCTTCAGGTATGCGGCTGCACCTTCCTGCACTGCCTTCGCGATGTCCTGCATCTTCGCGGTGCCCTGGCCGGCGGCCAGCACCTCTTTGAGCAGGACGTAACCGATGACCAGTGCGACAAGGGCGACCACGGCGACCACACCGACGATGGTGTAGCCACCCCCGGAAAGCGTGAGGCCGCCCTCCGCGAGGAACTGCCGGGACATTCGTCCTCCTGGGAAACGCCGTTTGGCCAGAGCGGACCCGTCGTACCCGGCGTGCCTGCGCTGGCATGGATCTGTGCCGAACGACACGCTAGTCGCACTGCGACGTACGACTCACATGACGCTCACCACAGAGGGTGTGGATTGCGGGAGTCTATTGGTATTGCTCCAGCGCCTCGCAACGCGTCCCGGGGACCGCACGTTCCGTGACATTGTGTTATTGATCACCACGTCGATCGGATCGGTTTCTGTCGGTGCTCTGTGCGAAGCTTCGGCACGTGGTTGGCGAGCGCGGGCGGAAGCTGCTGGACCGGGTGACGGCCGGGATTCCGGCATCCGAGAATCCCGTCACGCACGTCGCGCGGATGCCCGCGCGCGCGGCCGGGTTCGCGCCGTGGCCGGAGTGGTCGGCGCCGGAAGTGGTGGCTGCGTGCACCGCAGCGGGCGTCGGCAATCCCTGGCGGCACCAGGTCGAGGCGGCCTGCCTGGCCCACGCGGGCAGACATGTGGTGATCTCCACCGGCACGGCGTCCGGCAAATCGCTGGCCTACCAGCTGCCCGTGCTGTCCGGGCTGGCGAGGGACGCGAAGACGACCGCGCTGTACCTCGCGCCGACCAAGGCGCTCGGCGCCGACCAGCTGCGTTCGGTGTCCACTTTGGACATCCCAGGGGTGCGTGCGGCGGCCTTCGACGGGGACACCCCGGTCACCGAGCGCGATTGGGTTCGCGCGCACGCGAACTGGGTGTTCAGCAATCCCGACATGCTGCACCGCGGCATTCTGTCCGCGCATTCGCGCTGGGCCCAGTTCTTCCGCGGATTGCGCTACGTAGTGGTCGACGAGTGCCACAGTTACCGCGGCGTTTTCGGCTCGCACGTCGCGTTGCTGCTCAGGCGGTTGCGCCGCGTCGCGCAGTACTACGGGGCGTCACCGGTTTTCGTGCTGGCCTCGGCCACCACCGCTGCCCCCGCGGAATTCGCGTCCCGGCTCACCGGCCTGCCGTGCTCGGCGGTCACCGAGGATGCCTCACCGCGTGGAGCCCGCACGATCGCGTTGTGGGAGCCGCCGCTGATCGAGGCGCTCAGTGGGGAGAACGGCGCCCCGGTCCGCCGGCCTGCCGGTGCGGAGGCCGCGCGGATCCTGACCGAACTGGTCGTGGAAGGCGCCCGTTCGCTGGCCTTCGTCCGCTCCCGCCGCAGTGCGGAGCTCACCGCGCTCGGCGCCCGGCGCCTTCTGTCCGAAGTGGACCCTTCCTTGACGGAAACCGTTGCGGCGTACCGTTCCGGCTTTCTTCCCGAGGAGCGCCGGGAGCTGGAACAGGCGCTGTTGTCCGGCCGATTGCTCGGCGTGGCCACCACCAACGCGCTGGAGCTCGGCGTCGACATCGCGGGCCTCGACGCGGTCGTACTGGCCGGTTACCCGGGCACGCTGGCGTCGTTCTGGCAGCAGTCCGGCCGAGCCGGCCGTTCGGGCGACGAGGCGCTGGTGGTGTTCGTCGCCCGGGACGATCCGCTGGACACGTACCTGGTGCACCATCCACAGGCGTTGCTGGAGCGTCCGGTGGAGACGGCGGTGCTGGATCCGGCGAACCCGTACGTGCTGGGTCCGCAGCTGGCCTGCGCCGTCGCCGAACTCCCGCTGACCGAACCGGAACTGGCCGCGTTCGGCGGCCCCGCGGCCCGCGCGGTGCTCGCCGAACTGGCGGAGCAGAAGCTGCTGCGCAGGCGAACCAGCGGCTGGTACTGGACTTCCCGCGACCGCCCGCACGCCGAGGTGGGCATCCGCGGCTCCGGCGGTGACCAGATCGCCGTGGTAGAAGCGGACTCGGGGCGGATGCTCGGCACCGTGGACCCCGGCTCGGCCTGCTTCGCCGTGCATCCGGGCGCGGTGTACCTGCATCAGGGTTCGTCGTACGTAGTGGACGAGCTGGACCTGGAAACCGAGCTGGCCTTGGTGCACGCGGAGGATCCGGACTGGAACACCTCGCCTCGCGAGATCGTGGACATCACGGTGCTGAGCACGGAACGTCAATGCCACCACAACGGAGTGACGGTGTCCCTCGGCGAGGTGGCGGTGACGTCCCAGGTCGTCGGTTACCTGCGGCGCCGCCCGTCCGGCGAAGTGCTGGACCATACCGCGCTGGACCTTCCGGAGCAGCGGCTGCAGACGCGCGCGGTTTGGTACACGGTGTCCGCCGAGCTTCTGGAGTCACCGACGGGAAGCGGCCACTCCGTGGGGACGGGAGCGCGTGTGGCCGGGGCCGAAGGCCCGGGAGCCACAGCGCAAGCCGGGGAACCGGCGGGGGCTGCGGCGCATCCGGTCCGGGCGGGGAACTCGCGACCGGCGGCTGACGAGGCAGCCGGGGAACCGACAGGGACCGAGGCACGCCGGGCGGGGACCGAGATGCATCCGGTGGGGACCGAGGCGCATCCGGCGGGGAACGAAGCACGCCCGGCGGAGGCCGAGGCGCACCCAGTGAAGACCGAGACCCACCCGTCGGAGATCGAGACGCATCCGGCGGGAACCGAAGCACGCCCGGCGGAAACCGAGACGCATCCGGCGGGGACGGAGGCACATCGGGTGAAGACCGAGATGCACTCGGGGGGCGCGGAAGTACTCCCGGCGGAGGCCGAGGCGCATCGAGCGGAGACCAGGATGCGCCCGGTGGGGACCGAAGCCGGAATACCGGTGGGGACCGGGATTGCAGGCAGAGCACCGGGGGGTGCCGGGTTGATCCCGGCACGCGTCCCCGGTGCCCTGCATGCCGCCGAGCACGCGGCGATCGGCCTGCTACCGCTGTTCGCTACGTGCGACCGCTGGGACATCGGCGGGGTGTCTACCGCGTGGCACGAGGACACCGGGGAGGCGACGGTGTTCGTGCACGATGGGCATCCCGGGGGTGCGGGGTTTGCCGACCGCGGTTATGCCGCGATTGTCCCGTGGCTGGCCGCTACGCGGGAGGCGATCGTCTCCTGCGAGTGCCCGGCGGGCTGCCCGTCCTGTGTTCAGTCACCGAAGTGCGGGAACGGCAACGATCCACTGGACAAGGCGGGGGCAGTGGCCGTACTGGGAACCGTGCTCGGGGCATTGCGTCAGCACGGGGAGAAGTGCGGCCACGGTGGTACGTGAAACTCTTCGGTTGTGGTGTGCGGCCTGCCGATGGGGACCGTTCAGGCAGCAGTGGTCTCGACCAGTTGGGAAACCCGCTCAACGCTGAGTGCGCGGACGAGGACGTCGTGCACCTCGGTGGCGTCCGGCAGCTGCCAGCCGCACACCTCGGGCTTCACGCGCCAGTGCACCACGCCGTGCTGGAACGGCGAGGGCGGCAGCGGGATGTAGCTGCCGGCACCGTGCCACTGCACCGAGACCAGCTCGGCCAGTTCGGCGGGGATCCGGTCGGCGGGGGTGGTGAGGAACAGCCACCGGCCGTTCGGCATCGCGGCGATCGGCGCCGGGTGTCCCGCCGCACGCAGCAGCCGGGCGGCGCGCTTGCCCAGCTCCTGGTCGACCTCGATCGCGTCCACCACGGTGCCGGTGGCCACGAGCAGGCTGTGGGTGCGGCCGGTGAACCAGCCCGCCGCTTCGTGGGCGTGCGTGCCGACGAGCTCGCGCCAGTTCTCGTGCACCGGCACCGGCCGCCGCCAGGTCAGATCGTCCCCCTCACCGGTGATCGGCGCCGGGGTCGCCCCCGGGAGCACCGGCCAGCCACGCCATGCGAGGCCGATCGCCTCCGCACGCAGTTCGATGCGGAAGGCGCTCCGCCAGCTGTCCGGCCAATTCGCGTCCAACATTGCATTCCTGCCTTCAAGTTCCGGTCGTCGCGCCGCCCGGGTCGGGGCCGTGGTGGCGCACGTCTCACTTAACGGCAAGTTGCACATTGCGCGGAAGCCCTGCGCGGCAACCGGCAGTCAACGCGCGATGAACGCCAAGTAGCCCACCGTCCGGCTGATAAATGGACACGATCACCGGTCGCCGACCCCACCGCTCGTCCCGCCTGCCCCGCCTTCCGAACCAGGACGGCGACACTGCTCTGCTCCTCGAGAACTCCTTTCTGACCTGCACTTTCAACCGTTCGCCGCGCGCTGGCGACCGCTGCTCGCGCTACCCGTGCGGTGATCGGCGCACCGCGCACCGCCGACATCCGCGCACAACCTGTCGACCGATCACCGTGCCCGCCGACGAACGGTCACCGAGCCCACCGTGCCCTGAACAGGACACCGGGCCGGGTGTCCGCACCGCCGCCGGCCAGGCCGCTCACCTGGCACAAGCCGGGATGCCCGGGCCGGCCGGGCGCTACCCGCCTTCCGCAAGCCGAAAGGCCGACCGGTCAGGGCGGCAAGCCGACCGGACCGGCCCGAGCGCGGGCGGTCGGGGGTGGCAGGCCGGGTATCGGGGTGACCGTGGACCGCACCTCGACGAAGGCGTCTCGATCGTGCCAGCGGCAACTGGTCACGGTGGCCTTCTCCTGATCTGCCACCTCGCGGGCGCGGGAGCAGGCTGCGGCCGGCCCGTCGGCGGCGTGTGCGGCGGCAGCCAGCGCGCCGAGGTCGGCCGCCGCTTCGACGCGATGCCGGGCGGTGATCGCGACACCGATCCACCAGACCAGCGTCGTGACGCCGACCAGCGCGACTGCCGCGAGTGCCGTCCACACGGTGGCCACGCCCGTGTCCCGAGAATGGCTCACGGCGCCACCCCCGGTTCCGCAATGGCGTACGCGCTGGCACTCAACTGGAGTGCGGCCAGCGCATCGGTGGTGACCTCCGCGGTGAGGCCGTCGCCGGAGCGGTGGACGGTCAGCCGAGCACCGCGCGGTGCGATGGTTCGCACGACGGCGGAGGCTGCGCCCGGTTGACCGGCCGCAGTGAGCCGGGCAGCCTCTCTTGCCGCATCGAGGCAACGCAGGTGCCCGGCCACCGCGGCCGTGCCGCCCAACAGGATCGCCAGTACGGCGGCGAGTGCGCCCAGGCACAGGGCCGCTTCCACCGTGACGAAACCACCGTCCCGGCGACGACCGGTCATCAGCCGGCCAAGGTCAGGGCCCGTTGCACGAGCTCCGACAGTGACTTGGCGATCGTGTCTCCGGTGAGCAGGAAGTAGAGGGCGATGGCGAAGGACGCCGCCGCCACCGTGCCGATCGCGTATTCGGCCGTGGTGGTGCCCTCGTCTCCGGGCAGGAACCGCATTGCCGGTTTCCCTTCTTTCGGTCGTGGATGGGTTCACAGCAGGCCGCCGATCCGCTCGGCGAGTCCGAGCACCACCGGCAGCACACCGAGGGCGAAGAACGCGGGCAGGAAGCACAACCCGACCGGCAGGGCGAGGGCGACCCCCGCCCGTTCGGCGCGTTCTTCGGCCTCGGTGCCCAACCCGTCGCGCAGGCGCCGGGCCAGGTCATCCGCAGTCGCGGCAAGCGCGGTGCCGGACCGGGCAGTGCGGGCAGCGGCCGCGGCAAGTTCGGCGAAACCGGGGCGTGCCCGCACGGGAGCCCACGCAGGTACCGGATCGGCGCCGAGCGCGAGCAGGCTCGCCGTCGAACGCAGTGCTTTTCCGGTCTCTTCCGGGGCGCCGTTCGCCACGGCTTCGAGCGCCACCGGAATCGGCATCCCCGTGCGCAGGCAGGCAGTGAGCAGGTCGAGCACCGCCGCGGAGCCGAGCCGTGCGGCGACATCGTCCGGTGCTCGGGCGCGCCGCGACCGCCGAAGCAGCCACCAGCCGCCCGCCCCGGCGACGAGCCCGACCGGGATTCCGGCCACGACCGCGACCGACAAGCCACCGACGACCGCCGCCGCGGCGTGCCATACGGCCGGCCGCACAGCCGGCCGCTTCCACCGGGCGGGAGCCCAATTGCGCGGAGCCGGAGTATCCGGCCACAGCACCAAAGCCACGGCGGCCAGCATGAGGAATACGCCCGTTGCCATCATGTGCGCGCCACCCCGCCCCGTCCGGTGAGTGCGCGGGACCAGGCTGCGCCCGCCCACAGCAGCATTGCTCCCGCCACGAGAAAGACTTGTCCCAGAAGGGTTCCGGTCAACACAGTGAGCGGTCCGGCCCCGATGACCTGGCCGAGTGCAAGACAGCCGATCGGCAGAATGGTGAGCACGGTGGCGCTCATCCGCGGGCCGGCCATCTTCGCGTGCAACCGTCGCGCGAACAACGTCTCAGCCTCGACATCACGACGCGCCGCTTCCAATGCATCGGCGATCGGCAAGCCGTGCTTTCGGGCGAGTTCCCAGGACTGCGCCAACCGCGGTAGCGCAGCCGATTCGAGTGCGCCGTCGAGCCGCGCGGACGCGGCCAGGTTCCGCAGGTCTCCGGCCAGTGCCGGTGCCGCGTCGGCTGCCGCTTCCGCCGCCAGCACCGGGTGCGCACCGGAGCGCAGCTCCGCCACCATCATCCGCAGCGCGGCCGAGGTCTGCTCCGCCTTCGCGAGTGACGCGGCTTTTTCCTTTCTGTTGCGCCATTCCTGCCCGACGGAGAAGGTGACCAGCCCAGCCGCGATAGCCGCCCCCACCCCGGCGAGCGGAAGCGCGACGACTGCCGGCGCCAGCCACCACATGCGCCGGGGTGGAACCGGGCAGCGCCAACGGAACCGGGATACAGGCTGCAGCCGGCCGGGTTGGACCGGCCACGAGAAGAGTCCGGTACCAAAGCACAGGAACGGCCAGGCGACGCTCACGAGTCCGCCTCCCGGACCAGATCGGCGAAAAGCGACCGGCGGGCGGTCCACTGACCGTCACGCCACACTGCTACGGCACGAACCTCGCCGTGGTACCGCTGAAGCACCGCGACTTCGGAGAGGCGACGGCCGCCCGGCATGCGCTGCATGTGCAAGACGACGCGTACCGCGGCCGCCAGCTGACTGTGCAATGCTTCCCTCCCGAGACCACCCAGCGCGGCGAGCGCTTCGAGCCGAGCGGGCACCTCTGCCGGGGAATTGGCGTGCAAGGTGCAGGCTCCGCCTTCGTGGCCGGTATTCAGTGCGTTGAGCAACGAACACACTTCCGCACCACGAACCTCCCCGACCACGAGCCGGTCCGGGCGCATCCGCAAGGCCTGCCGGACCAGCTCGGGCAGCTCGATCGCGCCGGCACCCTCCACATTGGCCGGTCGGGCGACGAGACTGACGAACTGCGGATGCACGGGACGCAGCTCACCGGCGTCCTCGACGCAGACGATGCGCTGGGCCGGGTCGACCGCGCCCAGCAGCGCGCTCAGCAAGGTTGTCTTCCCCGCGCCGGTACCACCGGTGACCAGGAAAGCGAGGCGGCGCCGGACGACCGTGCGGAGAATCCGGGCACCGGCGGCATTGAACACCCCGCACGCACCGAGCGCGTCGAGATCGTGTGTCGCGGGCCGGAGCACCCGCAGAGACAGACAGGTGCCGTCGGGGGCGATCGGCGGCAGGACGGCGTGCACCCGGACTCGGCCTTGCCGGGCGGGAAGCCAGCCGTCCACGTATGGCTGGGCATCGTCGAGGCGCCGCCCGGCGGCGAGGGCGAGCCGCTGCGCGAGCCGGCGAACGGCGTCCTCGTCGGCGAAACGCACCGATGCCCGGGCGAGCCCTTGTGGGCCATCGGTCCACACTTGGTCGGGCGCGCTGACCAGGACGTCCGTCACGTCTTCGTCATCGAGCAGCGGGGCGAGCGGGCCAGCACCGAGGAATTCGTCCTGTGCTTGGCGGACAGCGTCCAGCACGGCGTCGTGGCTGAGCGCACCACCCGCTTCCGCGCGGACGGCCGCCGCGAGCGCGATCGGATCCGCGCTTCGGCTCTCTCCGGCCAAGCGATTGCGTACTCGCTCGACTAATTCTGTCGTCATCGCCGGCCCGTCAGGCTGCCGCGTGGAACGGGGTCGCGGTGGCGGATCGCAGTTCGGCCAGCACCGCTCGGGCCGCGGCCACGAGCGCACCTTTCGCGGGCAGCTCGAACTCGCCCGTTTCGAGGGTGGCGGCGACCCGGCGTTCCGGCGGCAGCGTCGCGAGAAGTGGCGGCCCGAGCAGCTCCGCGGTGCGCGAAGGCGGGGCACCGTCGATCGAGTGTCCACTTGCGACAATCGCAAGCCGGTCGGCGTGGGAGCCGAGCCGGTGCAGGACCTGTTTCGCGGCCATGCACGCGCGAAACTCCACCGGCACGACCAGGACGACCAAGTCAGCGGCAGCGGCGACCCCGAGCGCGCCTTCGTCGAGATGCCGGGGAAGATCGCAGACGACCGTGCGGCCGGCGCGGCGGCCCGCGGCGACCACCGCGGACAGCGCACTCACACTGGGCCCGGTGCCGGATCGTCCGCAAGACAGCACCGGGAGCGTCCCGCGGCTGGGCAACGACGCGACCAGCGCGGGCACCGACACGCGACCGGTCAGCCGGACTTCCGGCCAGCGCAGGCCTTCCGCGTGTTCCAGGCCGAGTGGGAGGTCCAGCCCGCCACCGAGCGGATCACAGTCGACGAGCAATGCCGGGCCACCGCGATCCGCCTCTACCGCGACCGCTGTGGCCAGCACCGAGGCGCCCGCGCCGCCACGGCCACCGACCAGCGCGACGACCGGTCCGGGGGATTCGGCGGGTGCGTCGGCGACATCCGCGAAGGCCACGGTGAGTTCGGATTCGTCCTCGGGCAGGCTGAAAACCCGGCGCGCGCCGATGGTCGCGGCGCGCCGCCAGGCCGCCAATCCGGCGGTGCCTTTGCAGACCAGCACCACGGAGTCGCGCCGGGGCAGAACCGGGCGCTCTGCCACGGCTTCCTCTTCGATCACCACCAGGGGCGCCCGCACCCAACGGCCGCGCGCGGCGGACAGGTCCGGTACGTGGTCCAGCTCGCTGCCCGCGATAGCCGCGACACGCTGGATTTCTTCGAGCACCGTGCCGCCTGCGGCGACGACGAGCGGACGTGCGGTGGCCATGTGTCCCTCCCCTGGGTTCGATGGGCCGGACCTCCACCGTCACCTGCCGGCGGTGCGGGCCGCAATGGTGGGTTCGGCTGCCTGTGGACAACCGGGGGGTTGTGGACAACTCGACGGAAAATCCATCCGGGACGGAGGTCGTGGCCGGCTCGTCCCGGACAATGAGCAGCGGGATTTCCAGTCAGGAAAACGATTTCCGGAGACGAGGAGGATCGATGCGGAGAAACGAGATCGGCCGTCTCGCGGTGGCGACGGTGCGTGGTGCACCGGGTACCGGAGCGGAGCGAGCGGGCGCGGGCCGGGTGTGCACCAGGCACGAACGGAGGCGCGGTCGCCCACCGGCGCCGGTGCGCGACCGTCCCGCGGGCGAGAAGAGAACGTTGGGAGAAAAGGAAAACATCCGGAATAGAGGGCGGCCCTCGCCAGGGGGGAGGGACGAGGGCCGCCAGGGGTTCAGCCCCGGGGGGTCGGACTGAACCGGCCCGGTTATGCACCGGGTCTGTCCACTGTAACTCGCCACGGTCCGGATCGGCGCTGTGAGTGCTACATACGATTCGATAACGTCACCGAAGAGCGGAAACCGTCGCCATGTCATGAATTTTCCGGCGGCCGCGCAGGACGGTGTGGGTCCAACCGGCTGGAGGCGAGCGCCTATCCTGATCACGTGGCCGAAACCCGCAACGAAGAGTCGCCCCGGCGCGTCGCCGCGTTCTTCGACCTTGACAAGACGATCATCGCCTCCTCCAGCGCTCTCGCGTTCAGCAAGCCGCTGCTCAAAGAAGGGCTGATCAACCGGCGAGCCGCGTTGAGAAGTGCCTACGCGCAACTGGTCTTCTCGCTCGCCGGCGCCGATGCCGACAAGACCGAGCGGATGCGCGCCGAGGTTTCTGCGCTCTGCGCGGGCTGGGACGTCGCCCAGGTCTCCGCGATCGTCCGCGAGACTCTGCACGACGTCGTCGATCCGCTCGTCTACGTCGAGGCGGCCGAGCTGATCACGCGGCACCTCGCCGACGGACACGACGTCGTGGTCCTCTCGGCCACCGGCGAGGAGGTCGCGGCACCGGTCGCGGAGATGCTGGGTGCCACGCGGTGCATCGCGACGCGCATGGAGATCCTCGACGGCCGGTACTCCGGGCAGGTCGATTTCTACTGTTACGGCGAAAACAAGGCGGTGGCGGCGAAACAGCAAGCCGCCGAGCACGGATACGACCTCGCGGAGTGCTTTGCCTACACCGATTCCAGTACGGACATCCCACTGCTGGAAGTGGTCGGCCACCCGCACGCGGTGAATCCGGACAAGGCGCTCCGCCACGCCGCCGAGGAGCGGGGATGGCCGGTGCTGTCGTTCGAGCGGCCGATGTCGTTGCGCACGCGGATCCCGGCCCGCTCGGCGGGCATGGTGGCCCTCGGTGTCGGCGCGGTCGCGGCCGGCGCGACGTGGTACAGCCTCAGCCGTCGCCGTCGGTCTCGCACCTCCGAGGGCTGAGCACCCACACGGCGGTACGAGGGCGCCGTTCCCCCACCCGGGGCGTCCGATTGTCCCGGTACCGCAGGCTGTTGTCACCGGATCGAGCCTCTGTAACGGTGCACCCATCCGCGCACTTGAAGTGACCCGGCTCACGGCGTAGAAAGTAAGTGCGGACGTTGTGCCGGCCAGGGAAGAGGTAGAAGAGAAGCCTCTGCCACCCCGGGCAACCTCCGTGCGCGGACTCCGGGTACCCACGCGCAGCACGCCGCGGGAGGCTCGTCGTCTAGGGACTGCGTACCGGGACGCCGGACGCCGAGTCCATGAAGGTACGACCAGAGTTGCACGCTTGGTCGCCCGAGATGTACCGCGCTGCAGGCGGCGCCCGTTGGCCTTTGGCCGACG